>JANWIR010000038.1 GCA_025449805.1 Acidimicrobiales bacterium
CACCAGTTCGACGGCTTCGGGTCGTCGAGCGAGGAAACCGTCGGGTCCGAGGTCGACGCTGCGGCCCGCAAAATCCGTCACGGCGAGCGAACCGCCGACACGCTCGGCCACGTCGAGCACCTCGACGCGAGGCGTGGACTCGTTCGGCCCCGCGGCGCCACCGGAGAGTTCCCAGGCGGCCGCGAGACCACTCACGCCGGCGCCGACGACGACGACCGACGCGCGCACGATCAACTCGCCGCGATGACGACGTCCGCCAGGATCGACGTGAAGGTCGCGTCGTCGTTGAGTGACGCGGTACGAACGAGATTGAGCCCGATTTCCTTGGCGACGCCTTGGGCCTCGATGTCGACGTCGAAGAGAACTTCGAGGTGATCGGCGACGAAGCCAATGGGACACGACACGATGTCGGTCACGCCCGCGGCGCGCTTTTCGCGCAACACCTGCAAGATGTCAGGACCAATCCAGGGGTCGGCCGTTCGACCGGCCGACTGCCAGGCGACGTCAAAACGCTCCACGTTGGCCAGGGCGGCGGCGCGCACGGCGCTTTCGCGAAGTTGCTCAGGGTAGGTGTCACCGACGTTCAGAATTTTCTCGGGCAACGAGTGGGCGCTAAAGAGCACCTCCGTGGTCGCGCGGCGTTGCGCGGGGATGGTCGCGAGCGCGTCATTGACGCGTTGCGCGATGAGCTCGAGGAAGCCCGGGGCCTCCCACCACGATTCGATACCGACGAAGTGCACGCGTTCACCAAGTTCCAACTTCGCGCGGTCGAAGTACTGAACGGTGGACATGGTCGACGAATGTGGCGCGAGGACCAGTCCAATCACGGTTTTAAAGCCCTCGTCGCGAAAGGAGCCGGCCGCTACTTCGAGCAACGGTGGTTCGTACTTTGATCCAAAGCGCACGTCGTAACGTCCAGGAAAGCGTTCCTCGAGCGCGGTGCGAATCCCGGCGACCTGCGCGGCGGTGCGCTCGGCGAGGGGTGACGTACCGCCGATCGCGTCGTAGCGCCTCGTGAGATCGGCCAGTAGTTCGGGCGTCGGTGGACGTCCGTGTCGAATGCGCGTGTAGTAGGCCTCGACGTCCTCGGGGGTCGTTGGCGTGCCGTACGCCATGACGAGAACTCCTATGGTCACCGCACGCCCGCCTTTCCTTCGTCGTGGACGAGGCGCACGACCGCCTCGAGGACTGTGGGATCGGTCGTGGGCAGCACGCCGTGTCCCAGGTTAAAGACGTAGCCCGGAGCGTCGCCCGCGCGCGCGAGTACCTCGCGCGTCGCCGAGAGCGCGAGGGCTTCACCCCCCAGACAACGCGCGGGATCGAGGTTGCCCTGAACGGGCTTGCCCTTGACGCGGCGTCGACCTTCGTCGAGGTCAACGTGCCAGTCAATGCCGACCACCGTGCTGTTCGCGCTCGCCATGAGATCGAGCAGTTCCCCAGTACCGACGCCGAAGAGGATCGTGGGCACGTGGAGATCGGCCACGCCGTCGAGGACCTTTTCGGTCGCCGGCAACGCGAAGCGTTGGTACTCGTCGCGCGTCAGCGACCCGGCCCACGAATCGAAGAGTTGCAGGGCGCGCGCGCCGTGGGCCACCTGCGCGCGCAGGAAGGTGATCGTGATCGCCACCAGGCGTTCCATGAGCTGTTCAAAGAGGTCCGGTTGGGCGTGCATCAGGGTCTTAATGACGGCGAACTCGCGCGTCGGCGCCCCTTCGACCAGATAGCTCGCCACGGTGAACGGGGCGCCGGCGAAACCAATCAGTGGGGTATTGGTCGCGCTCAGTTCGTCAATGACGCGATCGATGGTGTCGGTGACGTGGCGAACGTCGTCCAACGTCAAATCGCGAAGTCGCGCGAGATCACTCGCCGCACGAAAGGGTGCGGCAATAACCGGGCCACGACCGGGCACGACGTCGACGCCGAAACCAATGGCGTGATACGGCACGACGATGTCGGAAAAGAGAATGGCCGCGTCCACGCCGTATCGACGAACCGGCTGCATCGTGACCTCGGCGGCGACCGCCGGGTCCGCGATTGCCTCGAGGATGGAACCGCTACCGCGCAGTGCGCGATACTCCGGCAAGGAGCGCCCGGCTTGGCGCATAAACCACACGGGTACGTGGTCCACGGCTTCGCCACGACAGGCTCGAAGAAAGTCAGGTTCGGTCACGGCGCTCCTTCACGACAGGTTCAAATCTAAGCGTTCGCGCCCGTAGAAGCGCCGGGTGGAGTGGTTGCCGGGGTCGCTTAGACTGGACAATCCCTCAATTGGAGTGAAAGGACGCCGATGTCGCACGAGCGTGAGATTTCCGAGGAACAGCGTTTCTTGGATCTCGCCTTGGTGGCGCTCGAGAACATGCGTCACGAGGCGCGCTCGCTGCGCGACAGCGCAGCCGTGGCCAATATGCGCGGCGCGGGCGATCTCGTTGAGCGCGACGTCGTCATGGGCACGGCCCTGCACCGTCTGGATCAACTCGCTATTGGCGATCAACCACTCTTCTTTGGCCGCATCGACTACCGCGGTAGTGACGGAGAGCGCGGCGACGCGTACCACGTCGGTCGACTGGCCGTGTCGGACGATCAACTGAACCCGCTGGTCATCGATTGGCGCGCGCCGGTGGCCGAAGCCTTCTACCGGGCGACGGGGGTCGAGTCGCTGGGGCTCTCGCGACGTCGCCACGTCGCCATTCGCGCCCACGAGGTCATTGGCGTCGAGGACGAGTACTTCGCCGACGAACACGGGGAGCTCGACCTGCCCGACGACGAGGTTCGCGACGCGACGGCCGAAGGATTAGTTGACGGCGGCCTCGCCCTGGGCGGGCCCGGGGCACTACTCGCCGCGCTCGGACGCGCGCGCACCGGTCGCATGGGCGACATTGTCGCGACGATTCAAGGTGAACAGGACCGCATCATTCGCTCGCCGTTGGCCGGCGTACTTCTGGTCCAAGGTGGCCCGGGCACCGGTAAGACGGCCGTGGCACTGCACCGCGCGGCCTACCTACTCTTCACGCACCGCGCGACACTCGAGCGTCAAGGCGTCTTAGTGGTGGGACCGAATCCGCTCTTCTTGAACTACATCGAGAACGTGCTCCCGTCGCTGGGCGAGTCGGGCGTGACGCTCTCCACCATCTCGGGTCTGGTGACCAACGTGGAGATTCGCGGCTACGACGACGAAGAGGTCGACCACCTCAAGGGCGACCTGCGCATGGTCAAGGTGATGGCGCGTGCGCTGCGTACGCGTCAGCGACCGCTTCGCCACGACATCGAAATTCCCGTGGGTCGAGCCATCGTCGTTTTGAAGGCGTCGTACACGGAAGAGATCGTCGAACGCGCGCGTCGTCGTCCGGGGAATCACAATCAACGACGTTCGGCCGTGGGTCGTGAACTCGCAGCGCGCCTGGCGCGCGAGTACCACGGACGCTTCGTGCGCGATGGTCTCGACGAAGGTAACGCCGAGGCCGAATTAGCCGATCAGATTCGCGCGAGTACGCCCTTTAAAGAAGCCCTCCAGCGGATTTGGCCCCGCCTCTCAGGTCAGGACCTCTTGCACGATCTCTTTGGCGCGCCCGCACTCTTGCGCGCCGCCGGACGCGGCGTCCTCAGCGATCACGAAATGGAACTGTTGTTCCGGCCGCGCAGTGCGTCACTCGACGACGTGGCCTGGACGAAGGCCGACGCCGCTCTCATCGACGAGGCGCGCGTGCTGCTCGGACCGCGCAAGCGACCCCGTCCGCCGGTGAAGACGCTCGACCCCGACGTGCTCGACGGCGTCGATCTGTCGGCGTACTCGGGCGACATTCGCGCGGCCGCCCTTCGCGAGGCGCAGCGCTTCGCGAGTGCCCAGAGCAGCGAGCTCGACGAAGCCGAATTCGTCACGTACGGTCACATCGTCGTCGACGAGGCTCAAGACCTTTCGCCGATGGAGTTACGAGTCCTCAAGCGCCGTGACCTGACCGGATCAATGACCATCGTGGGCGACATGGGCCAGGCCACGACGGCCGCGTCGTCGGCGTCGTGGGACGCCGTGCTCGACGTCCTGCAGCCGCGTCGCCCGCCGACGCGTGTCGATCTCACGGTTTCGTACCGTACGCCCGAAGAGGTCTTGGAGTTCGCCGCCCCGACGTTGGCCGTCGCGGCCCCCGACTTAACGCCGCCGCGACCGGTGCGCCGCGCCGGCGCCACGCCGATCGTCGAGCGCGTGGCGCCCGAGGAGTTCGCGGCCGCGTTGGTCGCCGCCACGAAGCGCGAGGTCGCGGCGGTGGCGCCGGGTCGCGTCGCCGTCATCGTCAGTGGCGCGGCGCTGAAATCGACTCTCGAAATTCTGCGCCAGGGTGGCCTCGACGCCGTGGACCCGCGCGATCTCGAGTCCAAGGGGTTGGCCGCCGACCTCGTGATTCTCGCGGCCGAAGGGGCCAACGGACTCGAGTTTGACGCCGTCGTCGTTGTCGAACCTGGTCAGATTGGCGAACGTGGTTCGACACGTCCCGGCGAGATGACGGCGCGCGGGCTGCGGACGCTCTACGTCGCCCTCACGCGACCCACGCGTCGTCTCGCGCTCGTGGCGAGTCGGGACCTTCCGCCCTCGTTGAAAATCTAATTTCCGGACCACCCCGCGCTCGGGGGGTCCTAAGAATCCGCTAAAAAGGTAGGCGTGAGTCAGGCCCTCCCCCTAAGTAGCCTGGCGAAGCAAGAGAAGATTGTGCACGATCGACCGCCGATGTTGGCGATCGGCGTCATGATTTGGCTCGGTTCTGAGCTGATGTTCTTCTCGGGACTCTTCGCCGCCCTCTTCACCATTCGCGCCCACCTCGCGTCGTGGCCCCCCAAGGGAACCCACCTCGACACGTTGCAGGCCGGAATCTTCACGATCATCTTGGTCGCGTCGTCATTCACGATGCAGTGGGCCGTGTGGTTGATCGAACACCGACGCCGCGCCGAGGCGCGCCGGTGGGTCGTCATCACGATTGTCATGGGCGCGGTGTTCATCTTGAACCAGGCCTACGAGTGGACGCACATTGAGACGCGCTGGTACACCAACTCCTACGGGTCGGTCTTCTTTATTACGACGGGCCTGCATGGTCTGCACGTCTTCTTGGGACTCGTCGCTATGGCCTTTCTTCTCTTTCGTATGCGTGGTCGCGAGGGCGACCCGGGCGAGCTCTCGACCTTTCAGGGCGTGAGTTACTACTGGCACTTCGTCGACGTCGTCTGGGTGGGTCTCTACTCAGCCCTCTTCTTGCTCAAGTAATGCGTACCGCCACTCATCTCCTCCAGCGCGTTACGTCTATCGCGTTATTAGGTCTCGTCGCCGGCGGACCCATTGTTCTCATTACGCAAAGTGCGCACGCGTCGAACGACCCGAATCAACAGCCGCTGTATCAAACGGCGCGCAAGAACGCGGGGACGCCAAACTCGGACTTCGTGAAGAAGGACGCCAGCGGCACGGTCATCGCCTACGGCAATAGCGCGATCACGTACCAGGCACCCTCGCCGGCGCTCACCCAGCTCGGTCAAGCGCTCTACCAGCAAAACTGCGCGTCGTGCCACGGCAATCAGGCCAACGGTGTCCCGGCCAACGGTACGAGCGGGGCTTACCCCAACTTGGTCGGTCTCGGACCGGCCACGATTGACTTTTGGATTGAGTCGGGTCGTATGCCGGCCGCCGATCCTCGCTCGGTGCAGGCCGCCCGTCGCTACCCGCGCCTGACGCACGACCAGGCGCTCGCGATTGCGGCCTGGGTCACGAGCCTCTACCCCCAGGCCTACCCGTACATCCCAACGCTGCACCTCAAGAGTGCCAACGTGGCCGACGGCGCCGCGCTATTCGCGTTGAACTGCGCGGCCTGTCACACGATCGAAGGTGACGGTGACGCGCTCGCGCAGAGCACCTTCGCCCCCTCGCTCCGTCACATTCCCGCCACGCAGGTCGCCGAGGCGATTCGTACCGGCCCCGGCAACATGCCGCGCTTCACGGGCAACTTGAGCGACTACCAGGTCAACGACATCGTCAAGTACGTCACGACCGAGATTCAGCACCCCAATAACCCCGGTGGCTTCGGTCTCGGTGGTCTCGGACCGGTCGCGGAAGGCTTCGTCGGACTCGCCTTGGGCGTGGGGCTCTTGGCGCTGGTGGGCTACTGGGTAGGAGAGCGTCAATGACCGAATCACACGAACAGCGCACGCCCGTCGCGCTCACCGGACTGCGCGAGGACGACCCGCGTCTACAGCCGGCCGCTCGTCACCCCGAGACGGTCGAGCGCGTGATCGCGATCTCCTTCGTGCTCGGGCTCGTACTCTTCGCGCTCTTTGGCTACTTCTTCATTGTGAACGCACCGGCCTGGACGCTGGGCGCCACGCTAGGTGGCGGCATGTCACTGCTGGGTTTTGGTTTGGTCGCTTGGGGTAAGTACCTCATGCCGCGCGGGCCCTTCGTGGAAGAACGCCACACGCTCGCTAACTCCAAGGCCGATCGCGACGCCTTTGCCGCGGCCATCGTCGAGCGCGGCGGTGGCGTGATCAAGCGGCGCAAGATGCTCGGCGGTCTGCTCGGCGGCGGCCTCGGCGTGTTCAGCGTGGTGGCCCTCTTTCCGCTGCTGCGCAGCTTGGGCCCGATGCCCAAGGGCACCCTCTTTCACACCGATTGGCGCAAGGGTTCCTACGCGGTCGACCAGACGGGTCGGCGCATCCACCAAGATGACCTGACCATCGGTTCACTCGTGACCATCTTCCCCGAGGGAACGCAGGACACCGATCGTGGTCAAGCGGTCGACCAAACCGTGCTGATCCGCCTGTCCAACGCGGACTTCGTCACTCAAAAGGGTCGCGAGAATTGGGCGCCCATGGGTTACGTGGCGTACTCCAAACTGTGCACGCACTTGGGCTGCCCGGTTGGGCTGTACGAGCAACAGCTCGAACTGCTCGTGTGCCCGTGCCACCAGTCGATGTTTGACGTTACGAACGGCGCGATTCCGAACTTTGGTCCGGCGCCGCGACCCCTACCGCAGTTGCCCCTCTACATCGATGCTTCGGGCTACATTCGCGCGCAGCGCGACTACGACCAGCCCGTTGGTCCTGGATTCTGGGAGCGTTCATGAGCAATCTCGCCACCACGCGTCGCGAAAAGAAGGCGAACCAGGGACCGTACGGCAAGCTGGGCCAAGCGCTCGGCGAACTCGACGACCGCCTGGGTGTCGCCAAGGGCGGCCGCACGTTCCTCGACAAGATCTTCCCCGACCACTGGTCCTTCATGCTCGGCGAGATCGCGCTCTACTCCTTTGTCATCTTGCTCGCGACCGGCGTCTTTTTGACGCTGTACTACGTGCCGAGTCAAGCGCTCGTGACCTACCACGGCAGCTACCTGCCCCTGGTCGGCCAGAAGGTAACCCAGGCGTTCGCCTCCACGGTTGATCTCTCGTTCAAGGTGCGCACGGGACTCTTGATGCGCCAGATGCACCACTGGGCCTGCGACATCTTCGTGGGTGCCATTGTCGTGCACATGGCGCGTGTCTTTTTCACCGGCGCCTTCCGCAAGCCGCGCGAACTGAACTGGACGATTGGCACCACGCTGTTAATCCTGGCGATCGTGAATGGATTCTTGGGTTACTCGTTGCCCGACGACCTGGTTTCGGGCACCGGTATTCGTATCGCGTACTCCATCATCTTGTCGGTGCCCGTGGTCGGGAGTTATCTCGGCTTTTGGGTCTTCGGCGGTAACTTCCCCGGCGCCGCGATCATCCCGCGCTTCTTTATCTTGCACGTCTTGATCGTGCCGGCGATCATCGTCACGTTGGTGACGGTGCACATGGTGCTCCTGGTTCGCCAGAAGCACACCCAGTTCCCGGGCGAAGGGCGCACCGAGAAGAACGTGGTGGGCGCACCCATGTTTCCGGTCTTCATGGCCAAGACCACGGGCTTTTTGTTCATCGTGTCGGGCTTTACCGCGTTGTTGGGCGCGTTTGCCCAGATCAACCCGATTTGGCAGTTTGGTCCCTACGACGCCGCGCGCATCTCCTACGCCGTCCAGCCCGACTGGTACATGGGCTTTCTCGACGGGGCGCTGCGTATCTTCCCGGCGTGGTCGTTCATGGGCTTTGGTCACACGATTCCCCTCGAGGTCACGATTCCCGCGGTAATCCTGCCGGGGCTCATCTTCAACCTGGTCTTCGCGTGGCCCGCCCTTGAGCGAAAGTTCACCGGTGATCACGAGATGCACAACTTGCTCGATCGTCCGATCAATCGTCCCAAGCGCACCGCCGCGGGCGCGGCAATCTTCGCGCTGCTGGCGATTCTCTTCATCGCGAGTTCCACTGACGTCATCGCGAATTTCTTCCACCTCTCGTTGAACACGGTGTTGTGGGCGATGCGCTTTTTGACCTTCATCGTGCCGATCGTGACCTACCCGGTCACCTACAAGATCTGTAAGGAACTCCAAGGTGTTGCCAACGCCGGCAAGCGCAAGACCGCCAACGTGGTGACGCGAACGAGCGACGGTGAGTACCAGGCGACGCCGTCGCCGGCCTACGTTGATGACGTCGCGCACGAGTTAGAGCCCACGCCGGTACCCGCCTTCATCACGCCGGGCGAGACCGAGTCGAACGAACGAGGCGTTCGCACCGTCGATCGCTAAGCGCGCCGTATTTTGATGACGCACCAACGACGACGATTCGCCACGTTCGCGTGTACCCTCGCGCTGCTGGTCAGCGGCGTGGGTTTCGTCACGTGGACGTCAGCCTCGAGCGCGTCGTCGCACGCATCGTCGCACGCGTTGTCGCACGCTGCGTCGCACGCTGCGTCGCACGCTTCGACGTCACCGCCACGCGAACGGCCCCAAGCACTGTGGCGCGTCGTCAGCTCGTCACCCCGTGGCGTGATGGTGGACTACCGCAACGTGAAGGTCGACGGCGTCGTCTTTCGGGCCCTGCGACTTCGTGCGCGCACGACGTTGCTGCGCTGGCACGTCGGAGCAGGTGACCCTAACGCGTGGCGATCGGCCCCCGCCGACGCCGGTTCGTCCATTGACTGGGCCAACGAAGGTCCGGCGGGTATCGTCGCAGCCTTTAACGGCGCGTTCAAGCAGGCGGCTCGCGCGGGCGGTGCGGTCGTTGATCACGTGGTCCTCGAGCCCATGCTCCACGGCTACATGACGCTGGCCCTCAGTAAC
>JANWIR010000039.1 GCA_025449805.1 Acidimicrobiales bacterium
AACGTCGGTCTGCAGTTACTCGAGAACGCCCTCGTCACCGGCGTGGGCCTCTTCACGTTCATCGTCATGTTCGCGCATATTTCGGGCAGTCATTTCAATCCCGTGGTCTCGCTAGCGCGTCTCGCGTTGGGTGAAGGTTCGTGGCGCGAGGTCATGTTCTACCTGCCGGCGCAGGTGATTGGTTGCGTCGCGGGTGCCGTGACGGCGAACTACCTCTTCGCGGTGCCCCAGGAACTCTCCACCCGCGTGCGTCAGAGTGGGCCGCACTTCGTGGCGGAGGTCATCGCGACCGCGGGTCTGTTGATGGTGATTCAACTCATGCACCGCGGTGCGCACCAGCACGTCATTCCGGCGGCCGTCGCCGCGTACATCACCGGGGCCTACTTCTTCACCTCGTCGACGAGCTTTGCGAACCCCGCTATTACGGTCGGTCGCATCTTTACGAACTCCTTTGCTGGTATCGCGCCCGGCTCGGCGCCGAGCTTCGTCCTCGCCCAACTCGTGGGCCTCGTGGTGGGCGTCGTCGTGATTCGTTTTCTGACGGCGACCCGGGTGGCGCGATGAGTCAACCCACTGTTCTCTTTTTGTGCGTCCACAACGCGGGACGTTCCCAGATGGCGGCGGCCTTCGCTCGTCAGATCGCCGATGGTCGCGTGCGTGTGCTCTCCGCTGGATCGGACCCCAGTGAGACGCTCAACCCAGCGGTCGTCGCCGCCATGGCGGAGGTGGGGCTCGATATCTCGAATGAGTCGCCGCAAGTATTGACGAACGAAATGGCACTCGAGGCCGACGTCGTCATCACCATGGGCTGTGGCGACGCGTGCCCCGTCTACCCCGGCAAGCGTTACGTCGACTGGGCGTTGAGCGACCCGGCGGGACGCGACCTCGCGTTTGTGCGCGGTGTTCGCGACGAGATTCGTGGTCGGGTGCAAGAACTGCTCGACACACTCATTGACGGAGGACGTCCCGACTGACCCCCCGGGTGTGTCCCAAAGGTGTCGCGACGTTCGCGGCAACGTCGCGTTAGTAGTTGCTCCATATTTTTTGCGCAATTGGGTCGACGGTCATTGACCCGCCATAGGGAATGACAATCTGCGGGTCGGTATGGCCAAAGTCGGGACCGTAGACCACGACGGCGTGCGGTGCGTACGTGTCACACGCCGCGAATAGCACGTCGCGTTGATCACGGCGGAAACCTTCGCGCTGCTCGACACTCAAGGGTCGCTCCGGCGACCACGCCTTGGCTTTCGCCATAACGATCGCGGCGAATCGTTCGAGGAGGCCTCGTTCGCCCATATTGCGCAGCATGCGAGCGACCTCATGAGCGGCGGGCATCTCCTCAGAGGTTTCGAGGAGTAACACGGCTCCGGTAAAGTCGCGATTCTCACCGATCCATCGATTAGTGGCCAAGTTCCAGTGCAGAATTTCGAGGTTGCCACCCCACGTGATGCCGGTTACCGCGTGATCGCCTTGCCAGGACCAGCCACTGTCGAGAAAGGTCGTAAGCGGTTGGTCCAAGGTCGTGGGATCTTCCCAGCGACATTGCAAGTCGGTGAAACGAACCTGGGGAAGAATTTCGTAGGGCCCGTCGTCGAAGAGCGCGTGACGCAATGATTCAAGGTGCGCGTCGTGCGGTCCACCGGGTCGTGCCAGATGCACCAACGTCGAGCCCCCGTGGTAACTCGACACGCCGTGACGCCAGAGCCACAGCAGCAGGTTCGTGTTATCGCTGTAGCCAAAAAATGCGGGGGGATCATCGCGGAGCAACGACGCGTTGAGGTGGGGCAAGACGGTGATCTGGTCACTACCACCCAACGTCGCCATGATGGCGCGAATGGACGAGTCGGCGAAGGCAGCGTTGAGGTCGTGCGCTCGTGCTGCGGCGCTGGCGCCCGGTTGACGGGTCGTCGGAAATTCCACGAGCTCGAGATCGAAGGCCGTGGCGAGCGCGGCGACGCCGCGATTGTGAACCACCGGGAAAAGTCCCGCGACGCCCGACGAGGGCGACATAATCGCCACGCGGTCCCCGGGGCGGAGTTTTCGAGGTCGTCGCAGTTGCGGTTGCACGTACGTCAACCTAGCGAGTGACTTACTACGATTCGCTCGTGGCCCACCGACTGCACCCGTTCGTCGCTCGTCGGATCGCAATTGTGGGTGCGTCGGGATCGGGCAAGTCACGTCTGGCGCGGCGTGTGGGTGCCCTGGGAAATATGCCGGTACTCGAACTCGACGCGCTTTATCATCAAGCGAATTGGACAGCGCTCGACGACGAAGAGTTTCGCTCGCGCGTCGACGCCTTCGTCGCGGGTCCGGCGTGGGTCTGTGAGGGCAACTACAGGGTCGTGCAAGATCTCATTTGGTCACGTGTCGAACTCATTATCTTTCTTGACTTCTCGCGAGCCCGCGTGATGGGGCGCTTGCTGCGCCGAACGCTTTGGCGGGTGGCCGTTCGGCGGCGACTGTGGAACGACAATCGTGAGCAGTGGCGAAATCTACTTTCTCGAAATTCTGAACGCAACATACTTTTGTGGTCGTGGCGCACGCACGGGCGCCGCCGACGTGAAGTGCCGCCAACGGTGAGAGCTCTGGCACCGCACGCCGCGTTTGAGCACGTGCGTACGAACCGTCAATGCCGCGCTCTGTATCGCCGAATGGTCGCCGGTTACGCCAGGGGACCGTTGCCGCGATCTTCGAGCTCCCACGCGTGATCGAGCACGTGCCAGGCGACGCGCCGCACGCCGTACGACGTGGGCCAGCGCGCGTCGGTGCGTGGTGAGCGAAGCACCGCACTGAGCGTGGCCCGCTGCGCGGGCCAGGGTGTTCGCGGGGGTACGGGGGCGCCGAGGCGACTGGCGTAGGCGCGCTCGGCGTTGCGAACGTGATCCATCATCTTCAGTCGGTCGCGACCACCCCCGCGCGGACCTTTACGCAGAATGTCGGGCGCCGCCGCGGCCGCGCGATCAAAGTAGGCCCAACAGTCTTCAAGAATCGTCGTTAGACGTTCTCGTTCGCGACGCGTCAGTGGCTTGCTATCCCAGGGGCCGATGATCGCCGGAGCGCCAAAGTCGGTGGTCCCATCACCCGCGACCTCGCCAACAACTCGAAGTTCGTCGTCCGGGCCCTCGCGTTGGAGAACGTTTCGGTAACGTTCGAGCGAGGTGCTTAACGCCTCGAGAGCGTCGTCGGGCGTCTTGCCCGCGCGACACCATCCGGGCCAATCGAGCGCGACGGCAAATGTCTTGTAACGAGCAACTTCGAGCGCGATTCGATTCACGAGGTCACCGCAAACTGACGACGACGTGCGCGAACCAGTGCGGTCGTGACGAAGTGCTCGGCGGGTAGCCAGTTCACGTTTTGACTCTAGTGACGCCGTGTGGATTGGTAGGGTCAAACGATGTCGAGCAATGATCGCTACACCCACGGGCATCACGAATCGGTGTTGCGCTCGCACCGATGGCGAACGGTAGAGAACTCCGCGACGTACCTCTTACCGCACCTGCGTGAGGATCAGGCGTTGCTCGACGTGGGGTGCGGGCCGGGCACGATTTCCGCCGATTTTGCGCGTCGGCTCTCACGGGGCCGCGTTCTCGCGATTGACAACGCCGCCACCATCGTCGAGCAGGCCTCGAACGATCCCGACTTCGCGGACCTCACCAACCTGACCTTCGAGGTTCGCGACGTTTACGACACCGGTCTCGACGACGACACCTTTGACGTGGTCCACGCGCACCAGGTGCTCCAGCACGTCACCGATCCGGTCGCGGCGCTCCGCGAAATGCGTCGCGTCGTTAAGCCTGACGGCATCGTCGCGGTACGCGACACGGACTTCGGCGCCTTTACCTGGTACCCCGAGGACGAACGACTGACGCGCTGGTTGGCGATCTACCACGAGATGACCCGTCGCAACCGGGCCCAGGCCGACGCGGGCCGTCGGCTTAAGGCGTGGGCACACGATGCTGGCTTTCGCGACCTCGAGGTTTCGTCGTCGAACTGGACCTTTGAACAGCCCGAGGAGCGACAGTGGTGGGGTGGCCTGTGGGCCGATCGGGTCGTCGAGAGTCGATTCGCGGAGCAGGCGCTCGAGTACGGACTCGCGACCCGTGACGAACTGACGTCGTTTGCGGACGCCTTTCGCGCGTGGGTGCGCGAGCCAGAAGGCGTCTTTTTCGTACTGCACGGTGAGGTCATCGCTCGCCACTAGCGCGCGATCACCTGTCAGACTGAGCGGGTGAGCACCTCGGAGGCGCAGATCATCACCGCGAGTCACGCGCGCGTGGCCGCGCTCGACGTGCGTCGAACGCTACCCACGCGGACGCGCCGCAGCATCGGCGCGTGGTGTTTCGCTGATCACCTCGGTCCCGTCTCGCTCGCCCCCGGTGAGAGCGCCGACGTCGCGCCGCATCCCCACATTGGACTGCAGACCGTGACCTGGCTCTTTGACGGTGCGTTCCTCCACCGCGATTCATTGGGCTCTGAGCAGCTGATTCGTCCGGGACAGCTCAACCTCATGAGTGCCGGCAATGGCGTCGTCCACGCCGAAGAGGACCCCGGTCAGCCCGACGGTCGCCTGCACGGCATTCAACTGTGGGTGGCCCAGCCGGAGCAGACGCGCTGGGGGCCGTCGGCCTTTGAGCACCTCGCCGACGTGCCCCAGTGCGAACTGAACGCGGGCGTCGCGACCGTACTCCTTGGTTCATTGGAGAACACCGCGTCGCCAGCCCGGCGCGACAGCGATCTGATGGGCGCCGAGCTGCAACTACGTGCTGGCACCTCGCTTCTTCGGGCGGATCCGCGTTACGAGTACGGGGTCATCGCGATTACGGGCGCTACCGACGTGGCGGGCGTTACTCTCACGCCAGGGTCGATGGCCTACCTCGCGCCGGGGCGTGAGGCGTTAGCGTTGGCGACCAGTGAGACGTCCACGGTGATGCTGATTGGTGGCGTACCGCTCGAGACGCCACTCGTGATGTGGTGGAATTTCGTCGCGCGCACTCGCGAAGAGATCGTCGACGCGTACCGCGCGTGGGCGTCGCGAGACGAACGTTTCGCGCGCGTCGCGTCGAGATTCGCGCCCATTGCCGTCGACCCACCGGCCTGGCTGGCGCGCGAATCGTAGGCTCCGTCGGCCTCGACCTATGATGTGGCCTCGCGTTCGCGTGTCGAGCGCTAAAGGAGATCTAATTGGCTGAGTTCACGGCGCCGTCAAGAATTTTGTTGCTCGGGTGTGGTTCGGTGGCGCAGTGCCTCCTGCCGCTACTGATCGACCACTTCGAGTTTGACCCTCGCATCGTCACCATTCTCGAAAGCCGTGACCATCGTGAGCGGGTCGGTGATTTGCTGCAACGAGGTGTGCAGTACGTGCGACACGAAATCACACCCGAAAATCTGGCCGAGACGCTCAGTACCTACCTTGGCAACGGCGACCTGCTGATCGATCTGGCGTGGAACATCGATCTGGGCGAACTCTTGGAATGGTGCCGTGATCACAATGTGCGCTACCTGAACACTTCGGTGGAAGTGTGGGATCCCTACGTCGATCCGGCGCTCACCTCACCACAGGAGCGCACGCTCTACTGGCGCCACATGGCGCTTCGCCGTCAACTGGCCTCGTGGGGTGATAACGCGGGTCCCTCCGCCGTCGTTGAACACGGCGCGAACCCCGGCCTCGTCAGTCACTTTACGAAGCAGGCGCTGGTCGAGATTGCCCAACGGGTACTCCACGATGATCTGGGTGGAGCGCGCACCTCGGCGCTGGAGGAGGCCCTGGCGGACGAACGTTTCGCGGACCTCGCGCACGCCCTGGACGTAAAGGTCATTCACGTCTCCGAACGCGACACGCAGATTACGAACGTCCCCAAGCAGGTCGGGGAGTTTGTGAACACCTGGAGCGTGGACGGGTTCTACGAAGAAGGCGTCGCGCCCGCGGAGATGGGGTGGGGCACGCACGAACGCGAGCTGCCCGCGCTGGCCCGCGAGCACGAGGGTGACGGTCCACGCAATCAGATCTGTCTCGCGCAGATGGCGCACAAGACGCTCGTTCGCTCGCGCGTGCCCTCGAGTGAGATCATCGGCATGGTCATCCGTCACGGTGAAGCCTTCACTATTAGTGACCACCTCACGGTGTGGGAGGGAGACCGGGCGATTTACCGACCGACCGTGCACTACGCCTACTGCCCGAGTGACCCCGCGTGGGCCAGCTTCGTCGAGCTCGAGGGCGCGCAGTATCGCTACCCCGAGAATCAGCGAATCTTGAACGACGACATCGTGTCGGGCCGCGATGAACTCGGGGTTCTGGTCATGGGCCACCCGTACAAATCGTGGTGGACCGGCATGTTGACCACTATTGACGAGGCGCGTCGCGTCGCGCCGCACCAGAGCGCCACCACGGTCCAGGTCGCGGCGTCGATTTTGGGCGCCATCGATTGGATGCTGCGCCGTCCCCGCGAAGGGGTGCGCGTGCCCGACGAGCTGCCGTGGCGCGACGTCATCGCGGTGGCGACGCCCTACGTGGGTACTACGTGGTCGGGTCCGCTCGATTGGGACCCGCTCTCGACACGCGCCGACTGGTTCGATCGTTGGTCGGGTCGACGACTTGACCCCGACGACCCCTGGCAGTTCCAAAACTTCCTGGCCTAAAGGCGCCGCGCGTGCGTGGTTGCGCTGGTAGAACGGACTGCGTCAAATCTTCGAAGGAGATGCCATGAGCACGCCCACCGTCCTCGGTCACGCCGGTTCTCTCACGTGGCTCGGCCACGCCAGTGTTTTGTACGTCTCGGAGGCAGGTACGCGCGTACTCTTTGACCCCTGGCTGGAGAACCCCAAGCTCACCACTGGCGTTGACGCGCTGGGTGCCCTCGACGCCATTGCCGTCACCCACGGTCATTTCGATCACATGGCGTCCGTGGGCGCCGTCGCCCAGGCGACGGGCGCGCCGGTTATCTGCGTGCCGGAGATGGCGGCGTACTTCGCGACCCAAGGCGTTTCGAATCTCAGCGAGATGAACAAGGGTGGCACGACGCACGTGAAGGAGCTGGCGATCACGATGGTGAGCGCGGATCACTCTTGTGGCGTCGGCGTCGGCGAGGGTTTCGCCAACGTCTACGGTGGCAATCCCGTGGGATTTATCGTGACGCCACCGGCCGGTCAGGGACGCGCGTTTTACGTCTCGGGTGACACCAACGTTTTTGGGGACATGGCGCTTATTGGCGAGCTCTACGCACCCGAGATCGCGTTGATCCCGATCGATGGTCACTACAACATGGGGCCTCGTGAGGCGGCGCACGCGCTGAAGTTGCTCGGCGTTGCTCGCGTTGCGCCAATTCACTACGGCACGTTCCCGCTGCTCGCGGGTACGCCCGACCAGTTGCGCGTCGCGCTTACGGCCAGTGGCGCTGACGTTGACGTTGTCGCCTTTGCGCCGGGAGACTCCGTTTCCTTAGTGAAGTAGAGCCTTCGCCGCCGCGCGTAAGTTAGCGAAGTGCACCTCCTCGTCACGTCGATCAGCGCGACGTGGCAACCGTTCGTTCTCGTCGCGGGACTCTTGTTGATTGGTCACTGCGCGTCACGTGACGGTCTCTTCGAAGCGCTGGGTCGACTGAGCACTCGGGTCCCCGGGCGTGGCGTCGCCCTCTTTGTCGTCATGATGTTGCTGGTCGCCGCGGTGAGTGCCGTGTTGAACCTCGACTCGGCCATCGTTTTTATGACACCAGTGGCGTTGCACGCGGCGCGCGCGAAAGGTGCCGACGAGAAGGCGTTCGTCTACGGCACGGTGCTGATGTCGAACTCCGGATCGTTACTGCTCATCGGCTCCAATCTCACCAACATCTTGGTGATTGGGAACACGACCACCTCGCCCGCGCACTACAGCGCGCGGATGTTCTTGCCGTGGTGCGTCGCCGTCGCCGTCGTTATCGGCGTGGTGTTGTGGTGGCGCTGGCGTGCTCTGCGGTCTGCACTGGTGTCGACGAATGGCGCGCCGAGCACGTTGCACCTTGGCGCGGGGGTAATGGCCACGCTGATCGCGGTGGTCGCGATGTTGTTCGTCCGTCACCCGGCGTTGCTGGTCATCATCGTGGGCGTGTTGGCCGAAGGGGTCATGTTCGTGCGCGACCGTGACCTGCGCGCGCGGTCAATTCTGGAGATTCTCAATCCCGTGACGTTGTCGGTGTTGTTTGCCGTGGCGGTGGGCGTCGGTGTACTCGCGCGCCGCTGGGAGGCGCCCGCGCGTTTCATGGCGCACGCCAACGTCGTGACGACGTCCGTGGTGGCCACCGTGAGCGCGCTCACGCTCAATAATCTGCCGGCCGCGTCGTTGTTCGCGGCGCACGCCGTGGCGCATCCCTACGCGATGCTGTTGGGACTCGACGTCGGACCGAGTTGCCTGGTTACCGGGGCGTTATCGTCGTTGCTTTGGCGTCGAATCGGGCGCCGCGAGGGGGCGACAATCTCACTTCGCACGTTCTCCACGTTGGGCGTCGCCGTGACGCTCGCCACGGTGGTGCTGGCGCTACCGCTCGTCGGTTAAACGGTCCTCGCCGGCGCCACGCGGGCCGTACTTCTTCGTAGGCTGAGGTGGTGTCGGACATGTTTTGGAATGACGTGTACCTCGCGAAGTCGCCGAGTGAGCGGTCGTGGACACAGGCGTGGCCCCTCGACGTCGAGGTCATCGAGAGCTTGGTGCCCGACCACGACGCAGCAATTATTGACGTGGGCGCGGGCGCCTCTGAACTGTTGGCCGCGCTCATTGCGCGCGGCTACACCAATCTGACCGCCCTCGACATCTCGGCGGTGGCTTTGGATGAGGCCCGACGCCGGGTGGGTCCCCACGCGCCCGTGGCGTGGATTGTGGGCGACGTGACCACGTTCGAGGCCGAAGATTCGTTCGCGCTGTGGCGCGATCGGGCGACGTTTCATTTCCTCGTCACGTCCGAACAACAGCGTCGCTACTTGAACGTCATTCGGCGGGCGATTCGACGCGACGGGTATCTTCTCCTCGCGACGTTCGCCCCCGACGGGCCCAGCACGTGTTCGGGGCTACCCGTGCAGCGCTGGAGCACTGAGGAGATGGTCGCCTTCGTGGGCGACGATTTTCGCTTGGAACGCGAGCAACCTCGCACGCACGTCACGCCGTGGGGTGTCGAACAGTCTTTTAATTCGTGGGTCTTTCGGCGGAATCTGTAGGGAACGGCACGCGCCAAAGGGAACAGTTCTCGACCTCGCCCCAGTGTGTGCCTTGCAGCGAACGGTTCGCCGCGGCCGCGAGCAGGGCCCGGATCGTGCCACCGTGGGTGACCACGAGCAGGCGTTCCTGACTCCATTCACGCGCCGCGAGGGCGAAGAACGCCGCCGCACGGGCCGTCAGTGCGTGAAGGGTCTCGCCGCCGTCGGGCGCACAGTCGACGTCGACGACGACGTCGCCCACGATGCCGGTCACCTCGGCAACGAGGGCCGAACGGGGCCCTCCTTCAAGAATCCCAAAGCTTCGTTCGCGCACGAGTGGGCTCGTCAAGACGGGCCGCGCGAGTTCGTGCGCCACAATGCCGGCACTCTCCTGGGCTCGATGAAGATCGCTCGCGATTATCATCGTGACGCCCTCACTTTTCAAGGAACGCGCGACGGTTGCGACGTGCGCGCGACCTTCGGGCGTGAGGCGCGACTGATCTTCGTGACCTTGAACCAATGAGGCGCGATTCCAATCCGTTTCGCCGTGGCGCATGAAGATGATTTCGGCGACGGGAGGTGCGGACACGGCGCAAAGGTTACTGAAGGCGTCGTCGCGAGAAAGCAATTCTCATAGATTTCCAAAGAAGTGCGAGAGGCCTTGGCGCGCTTGAAAATTTTCACTCATTCGTTCTCTCGCGACTGATCAGACGGTCTTTTGCCGAAATGGAGGAACGGGCACTTCACTAGCATTTTCTTATGTCGCTCTTACTGCCGGATCGTCAGTCAAAGCCGCGCTCCTCGGGCCTCACGATGGTCATCGATAACGGTCTCTCACTTGGTCGCTTCACTGACGTGGTGGAAAGTCACGGTGACTTGGTTGACTTCATTAAGTTCGGCTGGGGCACCTCAGTGGTGACACCAAACTTCTCGCGCAAGCTTGACGTCGTGAAATCGGCGGGCGTGAAGTTCTACCTCGGCGGGACGCTCTTCGAGAAATACCTCCACCAGGACCGCTTCGACGACTTTCGCGTGCTGTGCGCGGGCTACGGCGCGGAGTACGTCGAAGTCTCCAACGGCACGATCGATCTCACGGATGCCGAGAAGGTTGATTTCGTCAAGCGCCTCTCCGATGATTTCTTGGTCATTTCCGAAGTTGGATCTAAGGACCAAGAACGTTCGGAGAACATGGCACCGAATCGCTGGGTGGAGTACATCCGGGCCGACCTCGGAGCCGGCGCCGTGCTCGTCACGCTCGAGACCCGAGAGAGCGGACGCGGGGGCATCTGTCGGCCCAACGGTGAACTTCGCTACGGCCTCGTCGAGGAGATTCTGACGTCCGACGTGGAGCCCCAGTCACTCTTGTTTGAGGCGCCCTCCACTGAACTACAGAACTACTTTGTTCGTCGACTCGGCCCCCAGGTGAACTTGGGCAATATCGCGATGGAGGACATCGTGGGGCTCGAGACCATTCGACTCGGACTGCGCAGCGAAACGCTGCTCGCGTTCGAGGCGGGCGTACCAGAGTTCATTTGAGTTCGCCGTGCGAGATACCCGAGACGTCTTCCACCTAGCTATTCCCGCCTACGACCTCGATGAGGCGTTGCACTTCTACGTGAACCAGTTGGGTTGCAAGTTGGCGCGGCGTTACGACGACCGCATCACCCTTGATTTCTTTGGTGACCAACTGGTCTGTCACCTCACGCCGGCACCCGGCGTACGCACGCCGCTCGAGGAGCTGCCAATGTACCCGCGACACTTCGGCGTGACCTTTCGCGAGCGAGCCGACTTTGACCAGCTCTACGACCTATGTCGTCAGCGTGGGCTGACGTTCTACAGCGACGTGCGGCTGCGCTTCGAGGGTCGCGTCGAGGTGCACTCGACGTTCGTGTTGTGTGATCCGTCGGACAACCTCTTGGAGTTCAAGCACTATCCCGATCACCGGATGATGTACTAAATCCCGCAATGGCCGACGCCGACGATCCCTCCCTCGACGCACGCCTCAGTGCTTTGCTCAAAAGGCACGGCGACGCGTTGGAGACGACCTTCGTACTCGACGCGCGCGAAACGGCGCAGCTGCGTTACGGCGATCTCGGCGGTGTCATCGCGTCACGACGCGCGCAGTTGACGGCCTGGGGGATCGGTCCCGGCAGTCGCGTCGGGCTGCTCTTCGCCTCGCCCGTCTCCTTCGTGGGGTGGTTCCTCGCGGGCCTGCACGCGGGGGTGTGGGTGGCTCCGCTCGACCCGACGAACGCCAGGAACGCGCCCGAAGCGACCGACCACCGCGCCCACGCGTTGACGCTGAGCGCGATCGTGAGTGATCTGGCAGGGCCGTCGGTCACCACGACGCGATGGTTCGTTGCACCAGTCGTCGATGAGCCCGGTGCTCCCGTGGCGGAGGTCGCGGGCGGTGGCGTGCTGCTCGCGTCCTCGGGTTCGACCGGGACACCCAAGGTGATGGCCCTCGCCAAAGAGCAGCTGTTGACCAACGCGAGACTGATTGCGGAAAATCACCAGCTCACGGCGCAGGACCGGGGTTTCAACGCGCTGCCCTGGTGGCACGTCAACGCGGAGGTGGTGGGTGTCCTCGCCACGCTGTACGCCGGCGCCACGCTGATCGTCGCTGAGCGATTTCACCGGACGAATTTCTGGCAGGCGGCCGGTGACCACGGGGTGACCTGGATCAACGCCGTGCCCGCCATGATCGCTCGGCTCTTGCCGCTGCGCGAGGGGGAGCGCGTCCCGGAGGGCCTGCGTTTCGTGCGCTCGGCCTCCGCGCCGTTGGCGCCGAATCTGTTGCGGGCCTTCGAGGCCGCGACGGGGGTCGAGGTCATTGAGTCCTACGGCATGACCGAGGCGGCGAGCCAGATCTGCGCGAATCCGGTGGGCGGTGCGCGAACAATCGGCTCGGTGGGGCGCCCTATCGGGGTTGAGGTGCGCGTGGTGCGCCCGAGCGCTGCTCTCGCGAGCCCGTCGGAGCGCGCCGACGTCGGACTGGTCGAGATTAAGGGCCCCACCGTGATCACCAGTTACGAGAGTCCCGGTTACGACGACCGCTTCGACGACGAGGGATGGCTGCGGACGGGTGACGTGGGTTATTTCGACGACGACGGGTTTCTTTATTTGGTTGGGCGAAGCGATGACGTGATTAACCGAGGAGGGGAGAAGGTCTATCCCCAAGAGATCGAGAACGTTTTGATTGGTGTCGAGGGGTTAGAGCGTGTGGTGGTCATCGGCGAAGCCGACGACGTATTCGGACAGGTGCCGGTCGCGTACCTGGAAGTTCAGGCGGAAATACGGCGCGACGATCTGGAACTCGACGTCGTACTGAGTTCGGTACGTAGCGCATTGACGACACAATTGACGAAGCCGTACCGCCCCGCGACGCTGAAAGTGGTGGACGAGATCCCGACCGCCTCGACGGGCAAGGTTCGCAAGGGGCTCGTGCGCAGTGGCGACGTTCACGTGGTGCGCGTTGAGCACCTCTAAGAGCGTCAACTAACCGCGGTCGCTAGGAACGACATGAGTGCAGACCCAGCGATGACGTCGAGTGGCACGCGCAAGCGACTCGAACACGTTGACGCGATGCGTCCCATAAAGCAGACCGCGGTCATCGCCACGCACGCGCTGATCTTTTTCGCGCCCCTCTCAACGTCCTTCGCGGCGGGCGCCCTACTGACGCTCACGCACTTCTCACGCGAAGCCTTCTTGTTCGTGTCCGCGTGCATGCTCGCCTACAGCTACCGCACGCACGCGTCGGTCAAGATCGCGCCGTACTGGCGGCGGCGGTTTATCTCGGTCGGAGTTCCGTACCTCGTGTGGACGTTGGTGTACTTGCCCATCTCGGTCATGGTGCCGACGAGTCGCTTTCCCTACGAACGGGTGCCGTGGGGGACGGTCTTCTCGCTCCACGGACTCCATGACCTGCTCTTCGCGATCACGACGGGGTACTACCACCTGTACTTCCTCCTGGTCCTCTTGGAGTTCTACGTCATCTTTCCGCTGGTCTTCACACTGCTGCGCCGCCATCCGTCGTCTCACCTTCTCGTCATGGTGTTCGCGCTGCTCTGGCAGATTTTCTGGGATTACCTCGTGCGGCACGGGCACCCTTCATTCGTGCTGTCGGGCAAAATCGAGACCCGACTGGTCTTCTCGTATCCCTTGTACTTACTGGGCGGCGTGGTCGCGGCCTTTCACCTCGACGCCCTGCACGATTGGCTACGACGACACGTGCGCACCGTCGTTGTGGGTACCGTCGCCAGTGCGGTCGTGCCGCTGCTCATTGACGCGTTTCATCGTCGACTGCACGTGCCGCCGTACCTCGTGCCGGGTGGTAATCCCTTTTCGCCCCTCGTGATCCCCTACGACGTGGGCGCTATTTTTTGCGTCTACTTATTTGGCGTTTATTTAGTGAGTCCTCGTCGCTCGTCGCGCACGCGCGCTATTACGCAGTCGGGTTCGGACGCGGCCTACGGGATCTACTTGTCGCAGATCGTGTGGATCGTGTTCTTGCACCGCTGGGCCCACGCCTGGGGCATCTCGCGCCACGTACCCTGGCCGGTGCTGTTGCTCGTCGTCGTCGTCGTTGCCTACCTGGCGGGATTTCTCTTCAGCGCCCTCGTCGCGCGTACGCCGCTGGCGCGCGCCGTCGTGGGGCGCTCGCGGGTGCCGTGGTCAACGTTGCTCCCGCACCTTCGTTCGTACGTCGTGCCGGTGCGTCGCGACGAGCACGGCGCCGGTCCGATGGACCTCAGCGACGCCTAGAGCCGGGCGGTTTCAGATTGAGGAATCACTACGATGACGGTGACCGTAGGCGAGGGGTGACGTGCGAAAGCGAGACAGCGCCAGCGAGCGCCAGCGAGTGCCGCAACCACTGATCAAGCATCGCGTCGCGTCGGGTCGCGGCGCCATGGAGCAACCGAACGTCACGCACGACGGGGAAGCTCGCTTGACGCCCAAGTTCTGGTTCGCGGTTCTCGTGGTGGGCGTCGTCACCGGCCTTTTGGGCGACCTCTTGATGTGGACGCTTCGACTCGTTGAAGGCTGGGCGTATCACTATCACGGTGGCAGTTACCAAAATGCCGTGGCCGCGGTGTCGGGACTACATCGGGTACTGATGTTGCTCATCGCCGGGATCATCGGCGCGCTGGCTTGGTACCTCATTCGCCGCATCTTTGCTGGTGAGCATTCGGAGATCGACGACGCCCTCTGGCGCGGCGACGGCGAACTTTCCTGGCGTCGGAGCTTCTTGACCTCGGTCATGTCCGAGGTCGTGATTGGCCTCGGCGCGTCGATCGGTCGCGAGGCCGCCCCGAAGCTCATGGGCGGCGCGTCGGGAAGCGTGCTGTCGGGTTGGCTCTCCTTGAGCCTCGCGCAACGTCGCTTGCTCGTGGCCTGCGGTGGTGGCGCGGGCCTGGCCGCGGTCTACAACGTTCCCTTAGGGGGCGCCGTCTTCACGGCGGAGGTGCTCTACGGAAACTTCGCACTGCCGGTGGTGTTGCCGGCCCTCGCGACCTCGGCGATTGCCACCCTGGTCGCGCGGCTCTATCTACCCAGCACGGCAACGTACGCCAATATTCCCGCGTACCACTTCAGCGCGTCACTCATGACGTGGTCGGTACTCGCCGGTGTCGTGATCGGTGCGCTCGCGGTGGGCTACGTGCGACTCATTGGCTGGGTGTCGTACCACCGCGCGTCGGGCACGAACCTCCTGTGGGCAATGCCCCTCGCCTTCGTCGTGGTGGGCGTGGCGGGGATCTGGTACCCACAACTCTTTGGCAACGGCCTCGACATGGCCCACCAGTCGTTCTTAGGGATTGGCGCGCTGGGTCTCGTCGCCGCGCTGTTCGTCCTTAAGCCTCTCGCCACCGCGCTCATCCTCGGGAGTGGCGCCTCTGGCGGACTCTTTACGCCCATCCTCGCCACGGGCGCCGCGCTCGGCGCGCTGCTCGGCGCGCTCTGGCTCGATCTCTGGCCCGGCGCACCGTTGGGGGCCTTCGCGCTGGTGGGCGCCGCCGCGCTCATTGGCGCGTCGATGCAGGCGCCGCTCGCGGGTCTGGTCCTCGTGATGGAACTCACGCACGGTGGGTTTTCGATCGCGATTCCGATGTTCGTCGCGACCGTCATCGCCACACTCATCGTGCGTCAGGTCGACGGCTACTCCATCTACTCCGCCCGCTTACCGCGTGACGAGCGTCCCGTGGCGCGCCAGTAGCGTCCCGTGGCGATGGCAACATAGGGAGATGACGAACGTACCTTTCGAGGTTCGCGCCGCGCACCCGCGTGACTGGCGCAAACTGCGCGAGTTGCGCCTCGAGGCGCTGCTCGACACGCCCGAAGCCTTCGGATCAACCTACGAGGAGTCGGTGCGTCGCACGCGTCGACAGTGGAGGACGATGGCGCGCGACTTCAATTACTTCGTGGCACACGACGACGGTACGTTCCTAGGAATGGCCTCGGGTGGTTATCACGATGACGTGCCGGACACCGCGTGGCTGTACGGGATGTACGTCACGCCCGAGGCGCGCGGCACGCGCGTCGCCAGTGAACTTGTGGACGCCGTCGCTTCCTGGGCGCGGGGGCGTGGCTACAGCGCGCTCTACCTCCACGTCAGTGCCGACGTGGCGCGCGCGCGGCGCTTCTATCAACGCGTCGGATTTGTCGAGACGGGTGAGCAGCACGCCATGTCGCGCGATCCCGCCTTGACCCTCGTGACGATGCGACGAGGTCTCGACAATGTCTGAGCCCGTGTTACGAATGGTCGAGGCATCGCGACTGCACGACTTGCGCCGACGCGTGCTGCGCAACGGCGACTGGTCAGCCAAGGTGGCGAACGCCCGCGATGATGACCCCACCACGTTGCACGTCGCGATGGTGCTCGACGACGAAGTCCTCGCGAGTGCGTCGTACTTTCTCGAGCCGTCGCCCGACGTAGCGGTGGACGGCGCCTATCAAGTTCGTTACGTCGCGACGGACCCCGCTTGGCAGGGCCGAGGTCTGGGTGCGCGCGTACTCGCGGCCGGCGAGGACGAGCTTCGTCGTCGAGGCGCCCTTCTCGTGTGGGCCAACGCGCGCGACAGCGCCCTGGATTTCTATCGTCACCGTGGCTGGACGGTGGTGGCGAATTCGGCCCACGTCAGTACTGAGACGCAGTTGCCTCATCACCGCATTATTAAGGAACTGCGCGACGCGACCCCGACGACCGGCGCCTAAAAACTAGTTTTAAGTGATGCGTAAATTCTGGGTCGCCGCGCTCGCGGTCGTAGTCGTCGGCGCCGGCGCGGTCGTGGGCGTGTTGACGCGTCACCGCGGATCGAGTGGACCGGCCGCGACGACAACCTCAACGAGCGCGACGGCCGTTACGAACGCGCCGCTGACGGGGCTGCCCGACCCGAGCGGACTTTCGCGGACGCGTCCAGCGCTGACCGTCAAGATTGAGAACACGCCCGACGCGTTACCGCAGTGGGGCGTCGACGGCGCGGACGTGGTCTACGAAGAGATCGTCAACGGCGGCATCACTCGACTCGCGGCGGTCTTCAACTCCCAAGCCCCGGCGAAGATCGGGCCGGTTCGTTCGGTGCGACCCACCGACACGCAGGTGGTCTGGCCACTGGGCGGTCTCTTCGCGTACTCGGGCGGCGCCGCCTACGCGGTCGCGTCAATCGCCACCGCGCCGGTGAAGCTCATTGACGAGTCCTCGGCCGGTGCCGCTATGTTTCGCGATCCAAATCGCGTCGCGCCACACAATCTCTACGCGATCGGGTCGAAACTCTTCGCCTTCGGGGGATCGCCGGTGCCGCCGCCCGCACTGTTTGGCTACCGTGGCGCGACGTCGAGTGGGTCATCGACGAGTGGCCCCAAGGTGCGTTCGTTCGTGGTGACTTTTCCGAGCATTTACTCCGTGACCTGGACGTGGAACGCGACCACCGACTCGTGGGACCGCACACTCTTCGGTCAGCCCGACGTGACGGGCACCGGCGTGCGCGAATCACCGAAGAACGTCGTGGTGATGTACGTGAACTACGTCAACGGCATCGGGACAATGGCGTCGTACGCGAACCTCCAGGGTTCGGGCACGGTGGACGTGTTCACGAACGGGCGCGAGATTGCGGGCACGTGGTCGCGCGGCGCCTCAAAGTCCGACGTCGTAACCTACCGGGACGCGAAGGGTCAGCCGATTCTCGTAACCCCCGGTCAAACGTGGGTTGAGCTCGTGAACGTCGGGGCGCCGCTCAGTGTGACGACGACGAAGTAACCGCGCGCTCGAGGCGCTCGAGCGTTGCTTCCATGTTGTGGCGATTGCGCTCGGGCCACCGCAACGGTTCAATCAGGAAGCCCCAAGGCTTGGCGTAGTCGAAGGACTCCGTCACCCGGGTGCCGCCCTCGACCTCGTCAAGGTCGTAGCGCCAGGTGAACTGCGCGAAGTGGTGCCAGGCAATGCAGCGGTCCTCCTCGAAGGCCACCACTTTGTTCGTCACGCGGTAGGGCACCTTGTCCTTCATCCCCATCGAGAACGTGGCGCCGAGGTACAACCGCGGGGGCGCGTCGCGAACTTGCTGTAGCGTCGCGGAGCCGTCGAAGCGCGCGTGCGCGCGTGCGTCGGCCAGGAGCGCGAAAATGGCGTGGGCCGACGCGGGGATGGTGCGCGTGGCCGAAACTTTACGAACCGGACTCATTGACTCAGCCTAGGGTGGGTCGAAAACGAAGGAACGCGGCCATGAACCAGCATCAGGTACCCACGTCGGACGGACGCGCGTTGGAGGTGGCGAGCCTCGGCGACCCTCAAGGAGCGACGATCGTCTTTCATCACGGCACCCCCGGCTGCGTGGACACGATGGCGTTACTGGCGCCGTTAGCCGACCACGGCGAGTTCTTTTTGGTGAGCGTCTCGCGCCCGGGGTACGCGGGCTCGACGCGTCGACCTGGTCGCCGCGTCGCTGACGTCGTTGAGGACACCACCACGGCGCTCGACGCCCTCGGGCGCGGTACGTACCTCAGCGTGGGCTGGTCCGGTGGTGGTCCCCACGCGCTGGCCTGTGGGGCGCTGGACGCGCCCCGGTGTCGAGGCGTGTGGGCGCTCGCGAGCGTGGCGCCGGCCGACGTGGATTTCGACTGGACCGAGGGCATGGGCCCGGAGAACGTCGCGGAGTTCGAGTTGGCGCGGGCCGGTGGTGAGGCGTACGAAGCGGCGATTCGCGCGACGGCCGCGTCGTTCCTCGCCGCCGACGCTGAGAACATCATTGAACTCTTTGGCGGACTCCTGTCCGACGTCGACCAGCGTTCGTTGGCGTCGTGGGATCGGCGCAACGCCTTCGCGCATTCGTGTCGCGCCGCGTTCGCGCGAGGCCACGAGGGCTACCTCGACGACGACCACGCCTTCATGGGACCGTGGGGATTCAGCGCCGATGCGGTCGCGGTGCCGACCGAGGTTTGGTACGCCAAGGACGATCTCATGGTGCCGGCGTCACACGGCGCCTGGCTCTGCGCGAATCTCCCGGCGTCGCGGGAGCGTTACTTTCGCGACGACGGTCACGTGTCGTTGATCCTCGATCACCTCGAGGAGCTCGGCCAATCGTGGCGCTCCTTCCTCGACGCCACGTCCGCCCCGGCGTGACCCGTCGTTGCGCAACGGCGCGGTGCTAGTCGCGCATGGAGTCCAGGATCTGGTGGACCATTTCTTCGGTGGTGTTGGGGTGCAAGAACGCGAGTCGGGCCACCGTTTCGCCCTCCCACTTCGTCGGGGTGACGAAGGCAATCTGTTCGCGCAGCAGCCACCGACTCCACTCGTTGTAGCGCTCGGGGTCCCACCCGAGGCGTCGAAAGAGCACGACCGACAGACTCGACGGTCGAACCAGCTCTAGGTGTTCCGCCTCGTTGATGAAGCCTTGGGTGAGGTCGGCGAGCGTGATCGCGCGTTCGACCGCCTCTTCGTAGGCCGCCACGCCATTCGTGGCGAGTGAGAACCAAAAGGGCAGGCCGCGCGCCCGTCGCGAGAGATGGATGCCAAAGTCCGACGGGTTCCAGTCGAGGTGGTCGTCGTCGCCCTCGTGTAACACGTCGAGGTAGCTCGCCTGCTGGGCGAGGACCTTGCGGGCGAGCTTTGGTTCGCGGTAGAGCAGCGCGCAGCAGTCGAGCGGCGCGAAGAGCCACTTGTGGGGATCAACGATGAAGCTGTCGGCGTGGCGTAGCCCGGCGAGCAGTTCTCGGTGCGACGGCGAAAAAATGGCGGCCCCGCCGTAGGCACCGTCAACGTGGAACCAGAGATCGTGTTCGCGCGCGAACGATCCCAAACCTTCGAGGTCATCGACGATGCCGGCGTTGGTGGTGCCGGCCGTCGCCACGACGCCCACGACGGTCTCGGGGTGTGGGTCGCGCGCGAGCGCGGCTTCGAGCGCCGCTCGGGTAAAGCGGTGATCGTCGGTCTCGACGATGAGTGCCTCGACGTCCAAAACGTGCAGGGCCTTACCGATGCTCGAGTGCGAGTCCGCGGAGATGGCGAAACGCACCTGGCGCGGATCGATGTTGGGGTGCTTGGCCCGTCCGACGTCGCGCGCGACGGTCAGGCTCGAGAGATTGCCAATGGAGCCGCCCGACACGAAGGCGCCGCCCGCGCCGTCGGGCAGGCCGGCGCGCGCGGCGAGGAACTCGAGGGCCTGATTTTCGGCCACGACCACCCCGCTCGATTCGAGCCAGCTGGTGCCGTTCAGGCCCGAACAGGCCACCACCATGTCAAAGAGCAATGAGTTCTTCGTGGGCGCGTTGGGGATGAAGGCGAGAAAGCCGGGTGAGTCGATGGACACGACCGCCGGGGCCAACGTCGAGCGAAAGATCTCCAACACGCGCGCGGGGTCTTCACCGAACTCCGAGATGAGACCCTCGAGGGCCGCGGGGTGGATGTCGAGTGAACTGCCAAAGTCCAGCGGAACCGGGTCCATCGCGAGTCGGTCTCGGCAGTACGCAAAAACGGCCTCACCCAACACTTCGTCGTAATCAAACATACGGTGCCTCATTGCACGCCCTTTCGAAAATCACCCCTCGCCATCGTACGCAACGCGCGCCGTCGCCCCGGGGTCGTGGCAAAGGGGCGAAGTAGCATCCTCCAATGGCGAAAAAGCGTGTTGGCTACCTGGGTCCGGAGGGCAGCTTCTCGCACGAGGCGGTGCGCACCCTCGACGGCGTGGAGCCGGTGGGCCGCCCCTCGCTGGGTGATCTCCTCAGTGAGGTCGCGAGCGGCGAACTCGATCAAGCGCTCGTTCCGCTCGAAAATGCGCTCGAAGGCACCGTGTCGGCCACCATCGACGGCCTCGTCTTTGACCACGAACTGGTCATCGTTCGTGAGATCGTGCTACCCATTCACCTCCATCTCCTCGCGCGTCCGGGCGTGACGATTACCGACGTGACGTCGATTCGTAGCTACGTGCACGCGCTGGCGCAAGTGCGCACGCTGCTGCGTCGACTCGGCGTCAACGCCGAACAGACGACGTCGACCTCGCAGGCGGCGCGCGACGTCGCCGAGTCCGCCGAGCCTTGGGCGGCAATCGGTTCGCGACTGGCCGGGGAACTCTTCGGTCTCGTGGTCCTCGAAGAGGACGTGGAGGATCACCCCGAGAACGCCACGCGTTTCGTCGTGGTCGGACGCGGGGAGGTCGCGGCGCCGACCGGACACGATCGCACGTCCATCGTCTGTTTTCAAGACGCTGACCGACCGGGCTCGCTGTACGGCATCTTGGGACGCTTTGCGGCGCGCGACATCAACCTCACCAAACTCGAGAGCCGTCCCACCAAGCGCGGTCTTGGGGAGTACTGCTTCGTCATTGAGTTTGAGGGCCACGTCGCCGACGACGTCGTCGCCGATTGCCTGGTGGACCTCCAGGCTCACCTGGCCAGAGTGAAGTTTCTCGGTTCCTACCCGGTGGTGGGGGCGGGCGCCGTCGATCGACGCGCCGAGGTTGCCGACGCGCGCGCGAGCGCGGCGTCGTGGATGGGTGAGATTCGCGCGAGGATTAGCCGCGACGCTTAAGTGACGCGGGCCCGGGGGCCCGCGTCGTGGCGGAGGGAGTGGGATTTGAACCCACGGTGGGCAAGCCCACGCCGGTTTTCAAGACCGGTACATTCGGCCGCTCTGTCATCCCTCCGGGCGCAATCTTACCGGAGACGTCTGACGCCCTTTAATCCGCGCGTCGTCACGCGTCGCGCGGAGGGGACCGCGTCGGCGAACTAGCCCTTCTTGCGAGCTCGAGCGCGCGCGGCCTGTTCGAGGATGACCTTACGCAGTCGCACGGACTTGGGCGTGACCTCGACGGCTTCGTCCTCGGCGATGAACTCGAGCGCTTGCTCGAGGGAGAAAATGGTCGGCGGGGCGATCTTCTCGGTGTTGTCACTGCCCGACGCGCGCATGTTCGTGAGCTTCTTTTCTTTGGTGGGGTTGACGTTCATCTCTTCGGTGCGCGCGTTCTCGCCCACGATCATGCCTTCGTAGACCTCAACGCCGGGTCCCACGAACAAGACGCCGCGCATCTCGAGGTCGAGCAGTGCGTTGCCCGTCGTGTAGCCACGACGGTCAGCGACGAGGACGCCCTTTTGACGGAGACGAATGTCACCAAACCACGGGGCGAAGCCGTCCGAGGTGGAGTGCATCATGCCCGCGCCGCGGGTCTCGGTCATGAACTCGGTGCGAATACCCACCAGGCCGCGCGCGGGAATGCGCCACTCGAGGCGCACCCAGCCGGTGCCGTGATTCACGAGGTCGATCATGGTGCCCTTGCGCGTCGCGAGCAGCGTCGTGATGGCCCCCACGAACTCCTCGGGCGCGTCGATCGTGACGTGCTCCATTGGCTCGTGCAGCTTGCCGTCGATTGTCTTGGTCACGACCTGCGGCTTACCCACGGTCAGCTCAAAACCCTCGCGACGCATCGTTTCGATGAGGACCGCGAGTTGCAGTTCACCGCGACCCTGAACCTCCCAGGCGTCGGGTCGATCGGTCGGCAGCACGCGCAGTGACACGTTGCCCACGAGTTCGCGGTCGAGACGGTCCTTGACCATGCGCGCGGTGAGGAGCTTGCCTTCCGTACCGGCCAGGGGCGACGTGTTGATACCGAGAGTCATGGAGAGACTGGGCTCGTCGACGTGCAGCGGCTCGAGCGCGATGGGGTTGTCCGCGTCGGCCAGGGTCTCGCCAATCGTGATGTCCTCGAAACCGGCGACCGCCACGATGTCGCCCGGTCCAGCGCTCTGGGCGGGCACGCGCTCGAGCGCCTCGGTGATGAACATCTCCGTGATGCGCGCGTGCTCGATGGTGCCGTCCAAGCGACACCACGCGACGCGCTGACCACGTTCGAGGTTGCCGTTGATGACGCGACACAGCGCTAATCGACCGAGGTACGGCGACGCGTCGAGGTTGCAGACCAACGCCTGCAGGCCGTGGCCCTCGTCGTACTCGGGGGCGGGTACGTACTCCGCGATCGTTTCGAAGAGCGAGTCGAGGTTTTCGGTGACGACCTCGGGGTCCTTCGACGCCCAGCCCTGACGGGCGCTCGCGTAGAGAATGGGAAAGGAGATCTGCTCTTCGTCCGCGTCGAGGTCGAGGAAGAGATTCTCCACTTCGGTCACCACGTCACTGACGCGCGCGTCGGGGCGATCGACCTTATTAATCACGAGCACGACGGGTAGACGTGCCTCGAGAGTCTTGCGTAGGACGAAACGGGTCTGGGGCAAGGGGCCCTCGGCCGCGTCGACCAGCAAGATCACGGCGTCGACTATGGCCAGCCCTCGCTCGACCTCGCCGCCGAAATCGGCGTGTCCCGGGGTGTCAATGATGTTGATCGTCAGGTCGTGCCACTTGACGGCGGTGTTCTTCGCGAGGATGGTGATGCCCTTTTCGCGCTCGAGATCGCCCGAGTCCATGACCCGGTCGGTGAGCTCTTCGTGCGCGGTAAAGGAGTCGGTTTGGCGCAACATCTTGTCGACCAGGGTGGTTTTTCCGTGGTCCACGTGGGCGATGATGGCAATATTTCGGAGGTTGGAACGTAGCGACATGACTGAACCACGCTAGTAGGCGTGGGGCCTTGAAGAATCTAGGCCGCGCTCGCCAGACGGTACCGCCCCCAGGCCACGGCCGTGCGCACGAGGTCGCGCGCCCCCGCGCGCAGGTTTTCCATCGCCCCTTCCACGCACAACAGGACGCCAGCTTCGGGCCAAAGACCCACGAAACGACTGCTGGGACACCCCTCGGGATCGCTCAAGGCGTCGATCGTGAGGTCCGCGCGTAGGCCCGGGCCCGCGCTTTTGCCCGGCGCCCCCGCGCGCACGCGCACCACGACGCGACCGTGAGGCCCCTCAACGACGAGGTCGCGCCGTGCGCGCAGCGACGTGCGGGCGTGCTCAACGTCGTAGTGGGCGTCGGCGACGGCGACGGACCAGGAATGAGCGAGGCCGGACGCCGCCTCGGTCAGTTGCGCGGCCCAGGAGGCCGCCTCGGCCCGCACGATCGCGCGCGCCTCGGGGGAGAGTTGGGCGAGGTAGCTCGCGAGTGACCCGGCGCGCACGTAGCCCGCGGCGGCGCGCACGATGAGCTCGTCGACCTCGTGGTTCACCGCTTCGAGCACGTTGAGGTCGTGGGCGCGCGCGCGTCGCAACGCGGCGTTCGCCAGGGCGCGTCGGGTCATGACCGGGGACCAGGCAAAGCCGTCGTGGGGCCGTCCGCCGTGTTCGACCATCCACGCGTCAATAGCCCGGTGGTGATTCGTCGGCACCGCGCGAAATCGCGCCGAGAGTGAACGACGGTGATCGTCGTTGAGCGACGCGCTCGACACGGGCGCCCCCGCGACGAGCTCGTCGAGGGCGCCCGGTGTGCAGCGTCGGTGCGTGAGCGTCGTCACGAGCGCGCCCCTACCCGACGAACGACCTCGAGGAGTTCGTCGAGTGCTTGATGAAGGAGTACGGCGTCGACGTCGTGACTCCACAGCTCGCCGGTCGCTGTTGAGAAGGCCGACGTGCGCAGGGGCGTCGTCGAGGTGCGCAGTGTCTGGACCAGCGCGTGGTAGCGCGTTACGCGTTCGATGTTCGCGTCCAGGGGGGCGGTCGTGACGTCGAGCAAGACGACGGAGGCGTGGGGCGTCGCCGTGGAGCCGACCATGAGATCAACGACGTCACGAAGAATCAGGTTGCCACCGGCCAATCGTTGCGAGGCCCGCACGCCCGTGCGTGGTAACCACCGACCGCCGACGGGTCCAAACGCGCCCGCGAGCGTGCGCGCGTGCGCGTCGACGGCACTCGCGAGGCGCGCGCGCTCGTCGGCGTCGAGGGCGTCCACGTAGTTCACGAGATCGTTGGACCCCACCTCGCAGCGCCACGCGTTGAGTGCGGACTCGAAGGGACGCTCCAGGTCGGCGCCGACGCACAGTAAGCGAAGTGTTTGGTTCACTAAGACCCCACGCGCCTGCGCGAGCGGTTGGGCGAGTTCGACCGCGCTCACCGAACGCAGTGACGACGCGCGAACGACCAGCGGTGTTGCGAGGACCACGTCACCCCAGAGCGCGAAGAGCTCGTCTTCGAGGTGCGCGCGCAGACCGGGGGCGGTCGTGAGATCACGCGCGGGTCGCCGCGCGGGGTCGCCGCGCAGGCTGTCGAGTAGTCCCAACGGAGGCGTGTCGAGGAGAGAAGTCATGCCACGAGTCTGCGCGTGGGCTGTGACACGACCTAGTCTGACGGGGTGTTCGCCGCCGTCTTTGGAGTGTTCGTCGTGGCGCTCGTGGTCCTGGTGGTGCTCACCGTGCGCTGGGCAATACTGCGCGATCGCGCTCGCCGACGCGAGCAGTCGGACTAACTACGACGCGTTGCCGTCGAGGCGGTGTTGCAGTTCGCTCACGGTACGGTCGAGGTCCGCGATCGCGCGCTCGAGCACCGAGAGACGGGCATTCATCGCCTGATCGACGCGCTCGTCAACGCGCTTGTCGACTTGATCGCGAAGCTTGCCGTCGAGCGTGTCGACGAGTGGTTGGGTCAACTGACGAAAGCGACTCTTGAGGTCTTGGGACTTGTTGGTTGGCTCGTCGGCGTCGCTCATAGTCCTAAGACTAGGGCGCGCAGTAGACCCCGTAGTTGAACTGCAAGGTGTTGAACTGTCCGGACCACGGCGGGTTCGCGAGGGTCTGTTCCTCCTTGGCGAGCGTTGACTTTGGCGTGCACTGGGCGCCAAAGGCGATGAAACCGCGTACGTTCGAGCCGCTCGCGCCGGGCACCGGAATCGGGCCGCCGCCGGAGAACGCCACGGCCATGAACACCGGCAGCGGCGAGGTCGACAGCTGGTAGTTGCGGTACTCGGACTGGCTCGCGTAGACGCCGGCGTTGAGTGAGGGATCGACCGACGCGAGGCCGCTGGCCCAGCCCCGCAACATGGCGGCCCAGTAGGCGGCGTACTGGGCCAACGTCGCGTTCGTCGCACCACCGGGCACGTCGAGGCGCGAGTGGTTGTCGGGGTAGCCCTCGGGGTCGAAAATGACCCAGTCGGGTTTGAGGCCAACGCCGAGTCCGCGGTAGGCGTCGATCTGCGTGGCGACCCACGCGCCCGCGCTGAAGCCGTGTTGAAAGTACGTCGCGGCCGTTTGCGTTTCGTTCGCGAGCGGGCCGCTGACGGTCCAAAACGACAGCCAGGTGACGCGCCGGTGTGCGTTGTAGATCGACTGGCCCAAGAGATAGTCCGGCGAGTTCGCCACGCCGCCCGACGAGGTGAACCCGACCCACGGGGCACTCTTCGTGCCGAGGCCCCCGGTTTCCGAGATGATTGGCCAGCCGTCTTGAATGGACTGGGACCACGTCGCGCTGGGAATCGCGTACACGCCTACGCCCTGGGGCGGCGGCGACGAGACGCCCGCGGCGTAGAGCGTCAGTGCGCCGTTCACGGTGAGTCCGGTGACGACGCTACTGACGGTTCGTGCGTTCGATCCCGCGGTCACCGACACGTCCGCCGACGCCCACGTCGACGTCCCGATCGTGTTGGTCAGTACGAAAAGGTCGCCCCAGTTCGCCGCTTGGCCCGCCACGCTTAATTGATTACCCGCCACGTTGAGCGCGAGCGTGCCGGCCAGCGGTGGCGCGCCCGCGGCGAGCGGCGTGACGGCCGTCGCGTTCCACGTGGTCGCGCTGGTCGGCAGGCTCGGCGTGACCACGCTGTTCGCCGGTGGCTGCGTCGTCGTTGTACTCGTACTGGTACTCGTCGAGGTCGCGGTGGTGGGCGCGGGCGAGGTGACGAGGTTGCTCAAGTTCGTGGTGTAGAGCTCGACCGTACCGGCACTGGAGAGGGCGGCAACGTCGGCGACACTCGTCGAGTGCGCCACGCTTAACGTGCCGCTGACGCGGGGCGAGCCCGTCGCGCCCGTGATGTTCTGGGTACCCCAGGTGGCGAACGAGCTACCGGTGTTGACGTAGTCCACGAGACTGCCGTTCGTGAGCGTCGTCACGATCCCCGCGACCAGGCCCGGCAGGACCACCGGGTCGCTGGCAAAATCGGTGGAGGACGTCGCGACGGTCGTGGTCGTCGTTCCGCCACCGGGCGTCGTCGTGGTACTCGATGGCCCGGTCGTCGTGGTGGTGGGTGCGCTGACCCGGGCGCCCGGGGCGGTGATGGTGTGTTGTACGCCGGCGTAAATCGGCAGGGGGTCGAGGTTGTTCCACGTCAGGCGCAGTACCTCGATGGCGTTACTCGACGTGCGAAAGGCCACGGTGGCGGTGGAGGCGGCGACCTGGATGCTGGGCAGTCCGTTGGCCGCGACGACGCCCGTGAGTTCGGTCAGGTCAGTGTGGACGAAGGGCCGCCACGGCGTGCCGCGATGGAGCTGAGCCCACCACGGCGGGAAGATTTCGTTCGGGGAGACCAGGATGACGTGACCGGCTTGATCGACGTAGAGCAGATCCGCGTTGCCGTAGGGGTCGAAGAACGCAATGGGATCGGCCGCGGGCGCCGGTACGTCGTTCGACGCGGTGACGTTGCTCCAGTGCACGGTGTTGTCGTTGGCCAGCGTGACCTCGATGAGGTCACCGGAGGTGTCACGGTAGGCAATGACGCCGCCGTTCGCGTTGGTGGCGCCGTGGGGACCACCGACCATCGTGGTGTGATTTAAATGACTCTGCAGCGACACCGCGTTCCAGGGCAACGGTCCAACGCCGGTGTCAACGAACTGATACAGCGGTAAGCCCGACGAACTCGGCGAGGTTGCACCGTTCGTGCTTGACGACCACAGGGTGCAACTGGCCACCATGACCAAGAGCACCGCTAGTCGACGTCGTATCACTCAAGTCCCCTAGAAGGTGCACACCGTCCGCACGGGGACCAGCACCACTCCAAGTTTAGGGCGCCACCCTTGCGAGCGGGGGTGCCCCCCGACGGCGTCGACTACTACGATTTCGTGACAACTCGTTTGGCCGCACTCGCCGGTGAAACGCCCGCCGCGTTCAGCGCGCGCACGCGCACCAAGTACGCGTGATGCTTCAGGAGATTGCGCACGCTCACCGACGACGCGGTGAACGTTACCCACGTCACGCCGCCGTTGAGGGAGTACTGATAGCGCGTCGCGACCGCATCACCGCTCGATGGCGGCTGAATACGCAGCACGAAGCCGCCCGAGGTCGCCGTGATCGCCGTGACGCGAGGGACGGGCGGGTTCGCCGGGTTCGCGACGAAGTCAACGGTCACTTGATGGATCACCGCACCGTGATAGCTCAAGGTCACGTGCACCGGACCGGCCGCGGACGAGGCGATCGTCGCGGTGACGACGCCGCGCGCGTCGGTGGTGACGGCGTAGGTCGCGTGGCCGGGCTCCTGACGACTGGTGGCGTCACCGTCAATCGTTAACTCGCCGTTCGACGAGGTCGCGTCGATCTTCACCGTCTGGTTCGCCAGGGCGGCGCCGTTCGCGTTTCGCAAGGTGGCGCTCACGGTGAACGGTCCCGAATCCACCGCCGGCGAGAGCGTGGTGGTCGTGAAACTACTCATCGACGAATCGACGTTGACGTTGGGACACAACCCATTGATGAAGGCAGCCCCGTTGGGACTACCGAGGCCCGAGGCCATGTCGTAACCCGGACCCGCGCTGTAGCCCCCGGCACCAAACACGTCGTTGCTCCCCGACGTCACGTCCACAAAATCACTCGAGGGCATCTGGTAGAGCTGGGGATTTAAGAAGCCCAGTCGTCCGACGTTGCACGCTTGGGTCGCGACGGCGACGAGCGCGCTGACGATGGGCGAGCCAATCGAGGTTCCGCCGATCGCGAACCAGTCGGGCGCCGAGCAGTTTCCGCTGCTGGGGTAGTACTGAATGAAGCCCGTAGAGGGATCGCCCATCACCGAAAGGTCGGGCACCATGCGCGTCGTGACGTTGGCGGTGGAACCCGAGGTGATCTGCCAACTCGGGCGTGACCAGAGCACGGACACGCCGCCCCCGCCGCCCGCCGCGCCGCCGCAGGTACTCCCCGAGCCCGACTGATTCCAGACCGACTGGTTGAGGGGCGAAATGCTCGTCACCGCGAGACCCCCGACGCCCGTGACGAAGGGTTGGGACGCGGGATCGTCCACGGCCAGTGTGGTGGAACTACTCGACGCGCCTTGACAGTCCGACGACCCGCTGTCGCCAGCCGAGGCGAGCACACTTTGACCCTGGGCGGCCATCTGTTGAAAGATGACCTGTTCACCCGTCGCGTCGCCGTTGGGGTCGGTCTCACAGGTTCCCCACGAGACCGAGAGCACGTTGGCCGTGTTGTCGTCGGCGACACGCGCGTACACGTCGAGCGGTCCCGCGTTGTTGTTCGGTCCCTGGTAGATCTCGATCTTGGCGCCGGGGGCGAGCACGCCGACCTCTTCGGTATCCAGGGTGGCTTCGTCACTAAAACCGCTGCCCGGTCCTCCGTCCACGTTGATGACCGAGACGCTGGGCGACACGCCGTAGCAGGAGAAGTACGTGTTCACGTCACTCGGGTTGTAGAGACCTAACTCGTAGATACCAATGGTCTGACCAACGCCCGTGTTGCCGGCGGCCCACGCTTGATCGAGTCCGTAGAGCTTGGCCTGTTGTTGGGCGGTGTAGCCGTAGAGCTGATTCGGACCGTTGGTGGTGGCGTCACCGGCCGACGGGCAGGTCGTGGGGCCGTGGGGCGCGCTCGAGGTCAACTGTCGACTCAGGTGCGGCGCGGCCACGCCCGGTGTCGAAAGGCCGACCACGGCGGCGATGTCGGGGGCGAGGGATGAGGGCACGCTGGCCGCGCGCGCGAACTGGGCCACGACGACGCCGCCGGGCGTGCGGATATTTTCCACGGACGTCGCGAAGGCCCGCGCCACGTCGCCGTCGCGGCCGCGCAGCGACACCAGCGTGCGGGCCGTGTTGACCGCCGTGACGCGTACGCCGTAGCTCGCGAAGTAGGTACGCACCGCCTTCAGGCTCGACGCCGGTGCACCGAAACGTTGGGCGAAGGTCTGGGGCGTGAGGAAGTGGTGGAAGTTCGCCGAACTGGGGTTGTACAGCGACGCGAGGAACACGGTGAGTGCACGTTGGTCGGGCTGACGCAGGACCACGTCGAAGTGGGTTGCGCCGCCGGGCGCGACAATCTGCTCGCCGTGGGACAACGTGCTCGCGCTCGCGACGACGACGCGCGGCGTCGCCGACAAGGCGCTCGTGACGGGGAACGCGAGGGCGAGCGTGCTCACGCTCACGACGGCGCACAGCGCTCGCAGGTGACGCGGGGGGCGACGCATGCCCCTCAGCCTATGAAGTGAACGCGGAACGCAGTCCTCGCCTCAAGAATTCTTAGGATTGGGTCGCGGGGTTGGCGCGCGGGCCCGTGGCCGCGTAGCGCGCCGAGAGGTCGGCGCACTCGAGGCAGATCGATTCGGGAATCAGGCCCACGCGCATCAGTCCCGAGAAGATGGCGCAACCAAGGCAAAAGCCGAGGAATCCTTCGAGCGACGCCGCCGCGATGAGCGGCAGCAGTACCCAACGGGCGTCGAGCCACCCGACGCTGAGCCACAGGACGAGCGCGGTGCCCGAGAAGGCGAGGCCAATGGTCTGGGCGAAGCGCTTCGGTGGTCCGGCGACGAATTTCTGCCAACGCACCAGTCGCGGGGCCGCGACGTGCACGGCGAAGCGACCGAGCGGCGAGATCTTCGGACCGGCCGCGACGCGCGCCGCGAAGCCGTAGGTGAGGGGGATAAGGAGCCACGCCCAGCCCGTGAGGAACGTCACGACGGACAACGTGACGACGCCGAGGGCGACGCTGCGCGCGGCCGCGTCGTCAACGGGATTGGGAAAGGAGAAGAAGCGCTTCACCGCACAAAGTCTAGTGAAATAGTGATGAATTGCGACCGACTAAATCGCGAGGCGTAGCGTCGTGGCGACGCCGAGGGTAATCACGAGCGCGCGGACCCACGCCGCCGAAAGTCGCTTGACGACCCACGCGCCCAGCCACCCACCCACCAAGGTGCCGGCCACGAGCATGAGGACCGCCTGGACGGCTAATTGTCCGTGAATGAGGTACACCGCGGCGGCGACGGTCGTAATGAGAAGCGAGACGGCACTGCGCAGAGCTTGGAGTTCGTGCACGTCGTAGGGCAAGGTCAACGCCGTGAGCGCGAGCAGCAAGATACCCAGTCCGGCCCCGAAGTAACCGCCGTAGAGCGAAATCGCGAACACGCCCGCGACGAGCGCCCGTCGCCGTGCCGGGTGCTGGTGGTCGACGTGGGCGAGACGACGCGTGATCGACGGGGCCAGCGCGAAGAGCAGTGTTCCGGCGCCGATGAGCCACGGAACAATGAGGCGAAATGTGCCCGGTGCGCCGGCGAGGAGCAACGCGCAACCGCTGAGCGTACCCACGACGGTCGCTGGGGCGAGAGCGCGTAGTAGCGGCCAGTGCGCGCGCAACTCGTGGCGGTACACGCGAATCGACGCGAAGAAACTCGGTCCTACCCCGACCGTGGTGGACATGTTGGCCTGCAGTGCGGGAACGCCGAGGGCGAGGAGGGTCGGGAACGTGATGAAGGTTCCGCCACCGGCGACCGCGTTCGCGACACCCGCGCCCACGCCGGCGGCGAAGAAAATCAGGAGTCGCCAGGGCTGTGCAAGGGCGACCGCGAGCATTGTTACTACTCTACGTACGATGCGATTTCTAACCCGTGGACGACCTCATCCCCCCGCGAGTACGAGACGTCTTCTACCGTTGGCGTCGTGTACCTCGTGAGTGGCGAACTCGTTGTCCCTCGCGACGCCCCCGACGGTCTGATTCGCGCTGCGGGCGGTGTCGTGCTTCGCTACGACCATCATGATCGCGTCGAGATCGCGTGCATCTACCGCGAAGCTCGCGGTGACTGGACGTTCCCCAAGGGCAAACTCGACGACGGCGAAACCTTTGAAGAGGCGGCGATACGCGAAGTCTTCGAAGAGACGGGCATGCACTGTGAGATCGTGCGCTTCGTGGGGGCGACGAACTACACGCACCGCAAGGGCCGGCCGAAAATCGTGGCGTACTACCTCATGACCGTGCGTGAGGGTGAGTTCGCGCCCAATGACGAGGTTGATGAACTGGTCTGGGTTCCCCTCGCGGAGGTTCGTGGCAACCTCACGTGGGAGCGTGACCAAGAGCTATTCGACATCGTGACTCAATTACCCGAACTACGCGCGCGCGCCTCCTACGCAGCGCCCGCGCAGGGCGCGCCTACGGCTTAAGGTGCGCCTAGGGGCCGGTACGGAGGGCGGCGTGGATTTCCAATAGAATGGTGTGCCTGGAGAGGTGGGTGAGTTCGGTTTAAACCACATTCCTGCTAAGAATGCGGCCTGCGAAAGTGGGCCCGAGGGTTCAAATCCCTCCCTCTCCGCCACCAACACCGAGCGCGCAGCGCTCGGTGTTGCCACGTAGAGGAGTCACGGGTGCGGTACTGGATTGAAACCTTGGGGTGCCCCAAGAACCACGTCGACTCCGAAAAGCTCGCGGGACTCCTGGTCGCCCAGGGCTACGCGCCCGCGACCGGCGCCGACGACGCCGAACTCGTCGTCGCCAACACCTGCGCCTTCATTGAAGCGGCGCGCGAAGAGTCCATCGAAACGGTGCTCGACTTGGCGGAGCGAAAGTTGAAGGGCGCGCGGCTCGTCGTGACCGGGTGCATGGCCGAACGCTACGGCGACGAACTAGCCGAAGCCCTACCCGAGGTCGACCTCGTCGCGGGCTTTAATCAAAGTCTCCTCGCGCCGGCGACGAAGGTGACCTTACGGGCCAAGACCCCCGCCTTTGATCTTTTGAACCTGCCTCGTCCCAAAGCGAGCGCGCCGTGGGCCTACGTGAAAATTGCGGAAGGCTGCGATCGTCGCTGCGGCTTTTGCGCCATCCCCACCTTTCGAGGTGACCAGCGATCGCGTTCGACCGACGAGATCGTGTCCGAAGCGCGCGCGTTAGTCGAAGGGGGCGTTCGAGAGATCGTCTTGATTGCCCAGGACCTCGCGAGTTGGGGACACGACCGCCGGCGCGCCGGACGCGGTGAAGCCCTCGAGGTGCTTGACGCGGGAGGTACCCAGCCCCTGATCGAACTGACGCGCGCGCTGACGCGTGAGGTCGATCGCGTGCGTCTCCTCTACCTCTACCCCTCGGGACTCACCCAAGGACTGATCGACGCCATCCTCGACACCCAGGTCCCCTACTTCGACCTTTCGCTCCAGCACGCCTCGCGACCACTGCTGCGCGCCATGCGGCGCTGGGGTGACGCGGACCGATTTCTCGAGCGCATCGCGGCGATCCGCCAGTCCGCACCCGAGGCGACCTTCCGTTCGTCGTTCATCCTGGGTTACCCCGGCGAGACCGAGGACGACCAGCGTGAACTCCTGGACTTCCTCGAGGCGGCCCAACTCGATTGGGCGGGCTTCTTTACGTTTTCTTCCGAGGTCGGTACGCCGGCCTACGACGCGACGAATCAGGTGCCGCACGAATTGGCGCTCGAGCGTTTACGCGAGGTGACCGAACTCCAAGACGCCATCAGCGCGCGCCGTCGCGACGCGCTGGTCGGCTCGACCCAGACCCTGCTCGTCGACGCGCCCGGCGTGGCGCGCAGCGTGCGTGAGTGTCCGGAGATCGATGGCGTCGTGCTCGTCGACTCGTCACTTAACGTGGGTTCGATGGTGGAGGGACGAATCGTGGCGAGTCGGGGCATGGACCTCGAGGCGGTCGTGGCGTGAGCGTGGAGCCGACCTACGGACCTACCGCGCTGATGACGCCGGCCAATCTCATGACCGCGTTTCGTCTCGTCGTCGCGCCCTTTTTCATCTACCTCATCATTTTCCATCGCATTTCGTGGTGGACGTCGCTGGTCGGTCTGCTCGCGGCCGCGTCGGACTACTTCGACGGCATCGTCGCGCGTCGCCACGGCACCACGACCTCGGGCGCGTTTCTCGACCCCCTCGCCGACAAGGTCATCGTGCTGGGTGGTCTCTACGCCATCGTCATCTCGCGCCCCCACGGCGTGAAGACGTTTATCGTGCCGGCAATCATCATCACGATTCGCGAAGTGTGGATGAGCGTCTATCGATCGCGCGCGGCCAAACGGGGCGTCTCCATTCCCGCGAGTCGACTGGCGAAGTGGAAGACGTTCGTCCAGGACTGGGCCATTGCCCTGTGCGTGCTGCCCATCGTCGCGCACCACACGTGGATCGCGACGACGACGATTTGGATTGCGGTCGTGATGACGCTCTACACCGGCTGGCGCTACTACGTCGACGGCAGAGAGATTTTTGCCCGTGCGCGTTGAGATCGTCGCCGTCGGCACCGAGCTACTCCTCGGTCAAATCCCCGACACCAATTCACAGTGGCTCGGTGAACAGTTGGCGGCCAATGGACTCTCGTCGCACTTTCACCAACACGTCGGCGACAACCTCGAACGTATCGTCCTCGCCTTTCGTACCGCGCTGGCGCGCGCCGACGCGGTCATCGTGTGCGGTGGACTCGGACCAACGCAAGACGACATCACCCGCGCGGCCATCGCTGAGGTGATGAACGTAGCGCTCGTGCGCGACGAGGCCATCGTCGAGGTCATTCGCGCGATGTTTAACGCGCGTTCGCGCGCGATGCCCGACAACAATCTCCTGCAGGCGGACGTACCCCAGGGCGCGCGCGTCATCACGCAGTCGCGGGGCACGGCACCGGGATTGATCTGTCCCGTAGGGCAAAAGGTCCTGTACGCGGTCCCCGGCGTGCCCTACGAAATGACCGAGATGTTCGAGCGCGCCATTTTGCCCGACCTGCTCGCGCGGCAGCGTGCCCAAGGTGAGAGCGCGGTCATTAAGAGTCGGGTGCTGCGCACGTGGGGTTCGAGCGAGTCCGCACTGGCCGAAGCGCTCGCCGATCGCTTCATCGAACTTGAGCAGGGCGGTCGCGTCACCATTGCCTATCTCGCGTCGGGTATTGAAGGCATCAAGGTCCGACTGACCGCGCGCGGTGACGACGAGGCGATGGCCCGCGCGCTGCTGGCCGACGAGGAGCACCTGATTCGTGGCTTGATCGCGGAGCGTCTCGGTGACGTGATCTTTGGCGTGGACGACGAAACGATGGAAGACGCGATCGCGGGACGTCTGCGCGAGCGCGGACTCACGTTGGCGGTCGCCGAGTCGTTGACGGGCGGACTCATCGCGAGTCGACTCGTCAACGTGCCCGGCGCCTCGACGTGGTTTCGAGGGGGCGTCGTGAGTTACGCCAGTGACGTGAAGTACGAAGTGCTCGACGTTCCCGTCGGACCGGTGGTCTCACCCGAGGCCGCGCAGGCGATGGCGAGCGGCGTGCGGGCGTTGCTGCGCGCCGACGTCGGACTCGCGGTGACCGGCGTGGCCGGGCCCGACGCGCAAGACGGTCACGACCCGGGCACCGTGTTCGTCGGGCTGGACCTCGAGGGCGAGGTCAGCCACGTGCGGTTGCGTCTGCCGGGCGATCGGCCGCGCGTGCGCGCCTACAGCGCGATCAGCGCGCTCGACGCCTTACGTCGGACGATTGACCAACGAGATGGTACGCGCTGACCTCTAGTGTCCTCACTAGAGAGGAGTCGCTATGAGTGCGTTAGTCGTCGGTGTCGATCCCAAGGTCTACGGGGTCGATGCGCAGCGCCTCGAACGCGTGACC
>JANWIR010000040.1 GCA_025449805.1 Acidimicrobiales bacterium
CATCGACCTTCGTGGGATCCCTGCTCAAATCACTGGGCGTGAGCAACATCGCCGACGCGCAGTCCACGTCGGCCGACGGTGGGTATCCGCAACTCGCGCCCGAGTACGTGGTGAGTGCCAATCCGACACTCATCTTCTTGGCGGACACGATTTGTTGTAGCGCGAACGCGCAGACCGTCGCCGCTCGCGCGGGCTTTGCCAACGTCAGTGCCGTCGTGCACAACCACGTCATTGGACTAAGTGACGACGTCGCGTCGCGTTGGGGCCCACGACTGGGGCTGTTGATGAATCAATTGACCGCGGCCGTGAAGAACGTGTTGGCCGACCGTGCGGTCTGGAACGGTTAACGAGTGAAAAATCCGCCGACCACGGCGCGCGTGGCGTGGGTGACGAGTTTGACGCTCGTCATTCTCGCCCTCGCCGCGGTCGGCGGACTCGTCGTGGGGCCGACGTCGATCGGCGCGTCGCGCGTGCTCGGTGACACGTTGAGTCATCTCGGCGTCGGGCATTCGACGCTGACGTCCATGCAATCGACCATTATCTGGCAGTTGCGCGCGCCGCGTATGGTGCTCGGACTTTTGGCGGGCGCGATGCTCGCGGTCGCTGGCGGTACCTATCAGGGCGTTTTTCGCAACCCGCTGGCCGACCCGTACCTACTCGGCGTCGCGGCCGGCGCGGGCCTCGGGGCCACGATCGCGATTGTCGACGTGGGTGGGGGACTCTCGACGCCGAGCTGGACGCCCCTGCTGGCCTTCGCGGGGGCCCTCGTCGCGGTTGGCGTGACGTGGATCATTGGGGGCGGTGGCCATCGCGCGAACACGTCGACGCTGATACTGGCGGGCGTGGCGGTCGCGTCGCTCTTGACGAGTGCGCAGACCTATCTGCAACAACAAGGCAGCGTGAACTCCCTCGCGCGGGTCTACATCTGGCTGCTCGGGTCGCTGGCGAGCGCGAGCTGGTCGTCGGTGCTCTTGGTGCTGCCCTACGTGATCGTGTGCGCGTTGATCTGCCTGTTCGCGGCGAGGGCGCTTGACGTGATGAGCGTGGGCGAAGAGGAGTCGCGGTCGTTGGGACTTCCCGTTCGTCGGGTACGACTCGTCGTTATTGGCGCAGCCTCACTCGGCACGGCCGCCATCGTCTCGGCGGTGGGACTCATTGGTTTCGTGGGCATCGTGGTACCGCACGTGATGCGGCTACTCGTGGGGACCTCGTACCGTCGCATTTTGCCCTTATCGATACTCGCGGGCGCCGCGTTCTTGGTGCTCGCCGACACCATCGCGCGCACGGTGTTGGCGCCCTCGGAGCTACCGTTGGGCGTGGTGACGGCGCTGGTCGGTGCGCCGGTCTTCGTCCTCATCCTCTCGTTACGCGGGCGGGTGTCGATGTGAGCGCGATCGCGCTACGCGATCTCTCGGTGCGCGTCGCCGGCCACGACCTCGTTCGTCACGTGTCACTCGAGGTGGCGGCCGGATCGTGGTGCACGGTCATTGGCCCCAACGGCGCGGGCAAGACGACGTTGGTCGAAGCCGTGGCCGGCCTGCGGTCGTTGGCCAGTGGCGAGGTCGCCCTCGACGGCGAGGCCTTGGCGTCAATGAGTGGACGCGAACGGGCGCGACGCGTGTCGCTGGTTCCTCAGCACCCCGTCATTCCGGCGGGCATGAGCGTGCACGACTACGTGGCCCTCGGGCGCACCGCCTACCACGGCGTCTTGCGCGCGCCGAGCTCGAGTGACCACGCCGTGGTCGCGTCGGTGCTCGAGCGCGTTGAGCTCACGAGTTTTCGTGACCGGGACGTCGTGACCCTGTCGGGGGGCGAACGTCAGCGCATGGTGCTCGGTCGAGCCCTCGCTCAGTCCACCATGGTGATGGTGCTCGATGAGCCCATTACCGGACTCGACCTTCGCCACCAGATGACGATGCTCGAAATGCTGCGTCGCGAGGTCGACGACTGCGGCCTCACGGTGCTCGCCACCTTGCACGACCTCACCCTGGCCGGTCAGTTCGCGGACCGTCTCGTGTTGCTCGATCACGGCGAGATCGTGCTCGACGGGCCCGCCAGTGAGGTCATTCGTAGTGACGAACTCGCGAAGCGCTACGAAATGGAACTACGCGTGGTGGAGATCAACGGCAGCGACGTGGTGGTGCCGGTGCGCGACGCGCGGCGAGGACCGTCGCCACTCTCTACTGAGCAGTAGCGCGTCACGCGCGCGTCGCCTCGAGTTCACGCGAGCCGTCTCGTAGACTGAGCAAAAGAAGCGAAGGGACGTCGGTGCGCCGTACGAAGATTGTTGCCACGATTGGACCCGCGTCGGATAGTGACGAGATGATCAAGGCCCTCGTCGTCGCCGGCGTTGACGTCATCCGTCTGTCATTCGCGCACGGGGACATTCCCTCGGGGATTGAGCGTCTGCGTCGCGTGCGCGCGGTCGCGCCCGACGTCGCCATCATGGTGGACATCCCGGGACCGAAGATTCGCGCTGGCTCCTTTGGGACCTTACCGGTCACCCTCGAGGTCGGCCGCGAGCTCGATCTGGAGGTCGGCTTCGACCAGACCTCCACCGTGGAACGCATCGCCGTCGAGCGCGAGGGCGTGTTGGAGCAACTCAAGGTCGGCGACAAGATTCACCTTGGTGACGGGGGCGTGTCGGTGCAGGTCATCACCAACGGCCGGGTCCCGCGGGCGCGCGTCACCTCCGGGGGCACGGTCATGGGTAAGCCCGGACTCTCGCTGCCCTCGTCGATTATGAACGATCGTCTACCCACCGAGGGCGACCGCGCGCGACTCGAGGCGTTGCGCTCCGAAGAGTTCGAGATTCTCGCGGTTTCGTTCGTTCGTTCGGGCTTTGACGTTGAGTCGGTGCGCGCGGTCTTGTCGCGCGACGACGTGATGATCATGGCCAAGATCGAGACGGGTGAGGGCGTGACGAATCTCGACGAAATCATCGCGCACTCCGACGCGATCATGGTGGCCCGCGGCGACTTGGGTGTGCGCATGCCCATCGAAGAGGTCCCGCACCTCCAAAAAGAGATTGTTCGTCACGGCATTCGTTACGCGCGCCCAGTGGTGGTCGCGACGCAGATGCTCGAGTCGATGACCCACGCGCAGGTTCCCACGCGCGCCGAGGTGACCGACGTCGCCAACGCTGTTTTAGATGGGGCGAGTGCGGTGATGTTGAGCGGTGAGACGGCCATCGGTGACGATCCGGTGGGGACGGTCGTGACGATGGACCGCATCGTGCGCCGCGCGGAGCAGTCGTTTAACTACGTCGAGTGGGGCGCCGGCCTCGGGGTGCAGCAGTTGACCGCGTCGAGTACGCAGGCCACGCGGGTCACCGCCGCCATCACGGGCGCCGCGTGGCGCGCCGCGATGGAGGAGAAGGCCGTGGCGATCGTGGCGTGCACGCGCTCTGGTCTGACGGCGCGCGCCATCTCGCGGTTCCGTCCACCGATGCCGATCGTCGCGATCACCCCGAGCACGGCGACGGCCCGTCAGTTGCGCAGCTCGTGGGGCGTGCAGGAGACCTTCATCTCGCCCGTCGGCGACATCGACGGGCTCTGTGAGGTCGCGATTCGCGAACTGAAGCGCAACGGAATGGCGCGCGCCGGCGACCCCATCGTGATTATGGCCGGTTCGGCGTCGGGTGGCGCCGCGGTGACCGACACCGTGCGCATGCTCATCGTCCCCTAGTCCCGGACGTGACCGGCGCACGCGTTTCTTAGCGGGCACGTGCGCCGTTGGGTGGACCCGACGGGGCGTCCCCGACCTTCGTTGGGTGCGACGACGTCCAGATTTCGCGAAAGATGACGTGAATGGTGGCCGCACTCGGTACGGCGAGCAACACGCCGACGAAGCCCCCGAAGATGCCGTCAATCCACGCGCCTAACTCCGCGCCCACGAGGATCGCGAAGAAGACGGCGAGGGGATTAATACGCACGGTCCGGCTCATAATGACCGGGTTGAGTAGGTGGTTCTCGATCGTCGTGTAGAGAAAGAACATCACGGCGGTCACGATGCCCGCGCTGAGCGAGTGCACGAGGGCAAAGGCGATCGTCGGGATTCCCGCGAGTGCGCCGCCAATCTGGGGAAGGAAATCGACGAGCGCCACCCAGAGGGCCCACAAAAAGGCGAAGGGCACGGACAAGCTCCAGAGCGTGACGAAGACCACGACGCCAGCGATGACCGACGTGACGAGGTTCCCGAGCATGTAACCAAAGGTGGCCTGACTCACCCGGTGACCCACGCGCGTCACCCAGGCTCGGCGTTCGGGGGCCATGGTCGACAAAATCGAGCGCCCGATGTTGGGGCCCTCTAAGAGCAGCAAGATCACGAAGACGAACATCGTAAAGAGCGTGAGGAGGACGGTGAACGCGCCCCGTCCCAGGGCGAGGGCTGGCTTACTAAGGCCGTTCGCGAATGACACCAGTTTCGAGGAGTTGGCGTTGAGCCAGTGCTGGACGTGATAGTGACTGAGCAAGTGTCCGATCCAACCCTTGCCGTGCTCGGCGTTCGAGACGTAGACGGGTAGGGCGTTGGCGAGGCGCGTGGTGGAGTTCACTAACGGGTAGCCAAAAGCCACCGCGAGCGCCACGAAGACGGTTACCGCGAGCAACGTGACGATGAAGACGGCGGCGCCGCGGCGATGGAACTTCCAACGTTGCAGCGCGACGACGAGGGGTTACCACCTGATGTCACACCTCACAGCAAGACTATGAAGTAATGAATTTAAGTGAGTGGGCCAAACTCCAGGGGGTACACCCTCAGACCGCCTACCGGTGGTTCCGAGAGGGAGCGTTGCCGGTGCCGGCACGTCAGATAGGTCGGTTGATCCTGGTGGGCGATCTTGAAATGTCGCCATCGACACGTGGTTCTACCGTCATCTACGCACGCGTGTCGTCGGCCGACCAACGGGCCGACCTTGATCGTCAGGTATCCCGTGTGGGCACGTGGGCGACGACTCACGGTTATTCGATAGATCGCGTCGTCACGGAAGTCGGCTCCGGTCTCAACGGCAAGCGACGCAAATTCCTCGCCCTGCTCATGGACCCGTCCGTGACGACGATTGTGGTCGAACATCGAGACCGCTTCGCCAGGTTTGGCTCCGAGTATGTCGCCGCTTCGTTGGAGGCCAACGGACGACGTCTAGTGGTGGTGGACGACACAGAAGTCGACGACGACCTCGTTCGTGATATGACCGAGGTGCTGACGTCATTCTGTGCTCGCCTCTACGGTCGTCGCGCGGCCGCACACCGTGCGGCCAAGGCGTTGGCGGCGGCTCAGGAGGAGTCTGATGTCGCCTAGGTACTGCCCACCCGAGGGCCAGATCATTCAGGCCTTCGCCTTCGCGCTCGACCCCACGCCCGAACAGCGAGCCCAGATCAGTCGATTCTTCGGCGCGCGCCGCAAGGCATTTAACTGGACGCTCGATCAGATGAAGGCCGATGTCGATCGATACCGCGAGACCGGCGAGTCGGGGACGCCCCCTTCGTTCTACTCACTGCGCAAACGCTGGAACGCGCAGAAGGACGTCGTCTGCGTGAACGCTGACACCGGCGAGGTCTGGTGGACCGAGATCTCGAAGGAAGTCTTCGCCGACGGCGTGCGCGGCGCCACCGACGCCTATTGGCGCTGGCAGCAGTCGCGCGCGGGACTGGTCAAGGGCCGCCGGGTGGGCTTCCCCCGTTTCAAGAAGCGTGGACGTGACCGCGACCGATTCTCCTTTACGACCGGCACCATGAGGCTCGAAGCCGACCGGCGACACCTCACCTTGCCGGTGCTCGGGACTCTACGCACGCACGAGAACACCCGACGGATTGAACGGCTTATCGCCATGAATCGAGCCAAGATCCTCTGCGTCACGGTCTCACGCCAGGGAGAGCGCATCATCGCCGCCGTGCGGGTGAGTGTCGCTCGCCCCCAGCGGGCCAGCGTTGCCCAACCCGACTCCACTGTCGGCATCGACGTAGGCGTGCGACGCCTGGCAACGGTGGCTACCACTAGCGAGGTGATCGGTGAACTCGTCAACCCCCGAGCCCTCGAACACCGGCTGGGTGAGCTGCGCCGTCTCCAACGACAGCGTGCCCGTCGCACCCGAGGTTCGCGCCAGTATCAAGAGACCGCCGCCAAGATCGCCCGCCTTCACGCCGAGGTCGCGAACCTTCGCCGTCACACCATCCACGTCTTCACCACCCACCTCGCCAAGACCCACGGCGTGGTGGTGGTCGAAGGTCTGGATGCGGCGTCACTGCTGCAACAGAAAGGTCTCCCCGGTGCGCGTGCGCGCCGACGTGGTCTCTCTGACGCAGCCTTCGGAGAGATCCGTCGTCAGCTTCGTTACAAGTGCCCCTGGTACGGGTCCACCTTGATCGAAGCCGACCGGTTCTTTCCGTCGTCCAAGACGTGTCACAACTGTGGTCACGTCCAGGACATTGGCTGGTTGGAGCGCTGGACCTGTGACGAGTGTTCCTCGTTACACCAGCGCGACGACAACGCCGCCATCAATCTCGCCCGTTGGGCGAGCCTGGGTTCAGTTGGAGCCCCGGTGAAGCGTGGAGCCGAACATCAGACTGAGTCTCACTCAGCAGTTGGCGATGACACGCGGAAGGGAAGCCCGGCGTTAGTCGGGCCGAACAACTCCGTGAGGAGTGCAGCATGAGTGGACTCACTAGAGATCACTCAGTTGCAACGGTTGAGCAACAAGGCGACGAAGCCACCCACCAGCAGGATGAGTAAGATGTTGCGCAGTCGATAGAGCACCAGGGCCGCCAAGTACACCCGGGCCACGACGAGGATCGTGACGATGATGGTGCGTAGTGGCACGTTGCGCGCCTCGGCGCGTTCAAACATTCGTGAACGACGCGTGTCGGGGGTCTCGGGTGCTGCGTCGGACTCGTTGATCACGGCCGTCTCCTCTCGACGCTGATCCCTACGCTAGTTTCCGCGCGAATCGCGAACGTGCGTCAAACGGCGTGCGCGACGTTAGTGCTCGGACGTTTCGGACGTGGCCACGCTCTGGCGCAGCGGGCCGTATCGACGTCGGTACAACACGTAACAGAGCCCACCGGCGATGGTCGGCAGCCAGTACGAGCCGAGGCGAAACGCCAGCGTGGCGACGACGGCGTTAGCGCTCGGAACGGCCGCGAGAACGAGGAGGCCACTCAAACTCGCCTCCACAAGTCCGAGTCCTCCCGGCGTCAAGGGTAAGAGCGCGACCACGGTGGTGGCCGCGTAGGCGAGCAGCACGAGCGACGGGTTCGGGTGCGTGCCGGTAGCGCGCAGTACCGCGAGCAAGCTGGCGTAGTCCAACCCAATGCGTCCGGCCACGAGCAGTACGGCCTTCCACCAGTTTTTGCCGAGGTCGGCGCGCACCTCGTCACGCTCGCGCAGCAGTCGCGTCCCGAGTTCGCGGGCGTCGCGGTGACGTCGTGGCACCTTGCTCATCAGCCAGTCGAGGGCGTCGCCCGCCATCTTGAGGGGTCGGTCGGTCGTGAGCAGTAACACACCAAAGGCGACGATTAAGACGAAGCCAACCGCGCCGAGCACACCCGCGCGCACGAGTCCAGCGTTGATGGACGTTCCGCCCGCGATCACGGGCAGCGCAAAGATCGGCAAGGAGAATAGGGCCGCGACGCCGATGATGGTGGACACGGCCAGTCCGCTCGCCGCCTGCACCGTATCGATCCCGGTACTGGCGAGCATGCGGTACTGCACGCTCGCGCCGACCGCGTCACCGCCGGGGAGGGTGTTGGTGACCGCGTTGCCCGCGAGTCCCGCGGTGACGACGGCGAACCAGTTCTTCGTGCGTAACACGAGTCGCAGTAGCGCCATCGCGCACACGAAGCTGAGTGCCTCGGCGACGAGCGCGCCAACGAGCCACCACGGTTCCAAACGCAACAGACGTGGCCACGACGAGAGGACTTTCACCAACGCGGGCAGTAAGACGTAAAGACTGAGTCCCGCGATGACGACGGCGAGAACGCGACTGACCGATGCCTTTTTAGGTCGGGGCGCGGGGTCGACGGTGATTCGTTAAATATAGACACGCCGCCGCGGCGGGCCGCCGCGGGGGTAGTCACGCGCTCGTGTTGCTACGCGCGAGGCGCCCGCTCAGTCGTGCCCCCGGCAGGAATCGAACCTGCGCACATGGCTTCGGAGGCCAATGCTCTATCCGCTGAGCTACGAGGGCGACGAATCCAGCCTACCGGAGCCCTCCGCGCTCTCCTCGGGCGAGTGCGCGTAGGTCCCTTGCGCCAACGCGAACGTCGTCGCTGACGGCGCCGCGTCCTCGGGATCAGGGGCGAACGGTGGTCGATCCGCAATCGTCGTGCGCACTAGGTTGAACGCGTGTTTCATCACGTCAACGGCGCGGTCATCAACGTCGCCGACTTCGGTGACGGCGACCACGTCTTCGTCGCGCACGGGGGCTGGGTTGGCAGTTGGGAGTTGTGGCAGCAGCCGTTTGAACTCATGCAGAAGGATTGGCGTTGCGTGAGTTACGACCATCGCGGCTCGGGCGCCACCTGGGCCGACGTCAGTACGATCACGCCCGACACGTTGGTGGATGACTTGATGGGCGTTCTCGACGCGCTCAATATTGAGCGTTGCGTGCTCGCCGGCGAGTCGCTGGGTGGTTTGACGTGCGCGACCGCGGTCCGACGCTACCCCGAGCGATTCGACGGCCTGGTGCTCGTTGACGCGTCACCACGCGCGCGCCGTGAATCGATGCATCCGTTGATTGACGGCTCGCGACGTGACTTTCCCGCGACGGTGCAGTGGTTCGTAGACGCGTGCGTGCCCGAAAAGGATGCCGAACACTTAAAGCGCTGGGGGCGACAGATTCTCCTTCGCGCCGACCCCGAAGCGGCGGCGAGGATTCTCGAGTGCCACTGCGAGGAGGCGACGACGCCGGACTTTGCCGGGATTGCGGTCGCCACACTCGTGTTGCATGGTCGCCTCGATCACATCATCCCCCTCGAGTTGGCCGAAGAGGTTGCGCGACTCATACCGCACGCGACGATGCGGGTGCTCGACGACGCGGGTCACGTACCCACCGTGACGCGGCCCCACGAAGTAGTCGACGCGATCAACGCGTGGTGGGCGAGCGTACGCCCATCACCAGCCAAGGGCGCCGCCGACGGTGCCCGGGCACACTGACCGACGCGACGACGCAACGTCTAGTCGTTGAGCGCTCGACCGAGTGCGACGTTCGACGCCATCCGTCGAACACGGAGCCGAGAGCCAAAGCCGGTAATAATCGAGTGATGCACTTCGACGCGACGTCGCGCAGTCCCTCGAACCAACGGCCCGGGTTGCCCCGCTCGCCAATCGAGGTACGTGGTGCGTGCGACCAGCCGTTCGCTTCCTTGGGTGGGGCCGTTCGTGGCGCTCGAACGGGCGTGCCCGGAACGTGTCACACGTTCGTCGCGTGGCGGCGTTGATGGCCGGTCCACTCAGCGCGGCGTTGTTACCGGACACGGCCGTCCTGCTGGACGACGACGTCGTGGTGGGTGGCGTCTCACTGCGCGCGCTGGCGCGCGAGTACGGCACGCCGCTCTTCGTGTACGACGAAGCGACGCTGCGCGCGCGCGCCCACGAGGCGGCCGCGGCTTTCGACGACGGCGTGGCCTTCGCCTCGAAGTCATTCCTCTGCGGCGCCATGGCGCGTCTGGTCGTGGAAGAGGGACTGTGCGTCGACGTGGCGACGGGCGGCGAACTCGATCTGGTCTTGCGCGCGGGCGTGTCGCCCCAGCGCGTGATTGTCCACGGCAACAACAAGTCCGACGAAGAGGTCGCGCGCGCGGTCCAACTGGGCGTTCATCGATTCATTGTGGACAGCTTTTACGACGTCGAGCGACTCGCCGCGCTGGCGTCGAGCGAACGTCCGGTGAACTGTCTGGTGCGCGTCACGCCTGGGGTGGAGGCTCACACGCACGAGTTCGTGCGCACCGGCCAAGCCGATTCGAAGTTCGGTCTCTCGGTCGCCAACGGCGACGCCCGCCGTGCGATTGACGAGTTGCGCACCCTCGCGGGGATTCGCGTGCACGGGGTTCACGCGCATATTGGCTCACAGATCTTTGGGCTGGAGGGCTTCGCCGAAACGATCGCCATCCTCGCGGACTTCACGCGCGACGACGACTTCGACGAACTCTGCGTTGGGGGAGGTCTGGGCGTCGCGTACGTCGAGGGCGAGTCGGCCCCGTCCATCACCGAGTGGGCGCGTGAGGTGCGCGCGGCGCTCGGCGCCAGTGCACTGCCGGCGGCGACGCGACTACTCGCCGAGCCGGGTCGCGCCATCGTGGCCCAGGCCGCGCTCACGCTCTACACCGTGGGAGCGGTGAAGAAGGTGCCCCAGCGCACCTACCTCGCGGTGGACGGTGGGATGAGCGATAACCCGCGTCCGGTGCTCTACGGGTCGGGCTACGAGGCCTTCGACGTCGCGCGACCTCGAGCCCCGCGACTCCAAGGCGTGCGCCTGGTGGGCAAGCACTGTGAGAGTGGCGACGTAATTATCGACGAGGCGTGGCTCTCCGACGCCACGACGACGGGGGACCTCATCGCGACGCCGGTCACCGGCGCCTACGGCTACTCCATGGCGTCGAACTACAACCGCGCCGCGCGCCCGGCGGTCGTCTTCGTGCGCGACGGCGACGCGAGGGTCGTCCTGCGTCGCGAGACCTTCGACGACCTGGCCCGACTCGAGCCGTAACCCCGCGTAGCGGTCGGTTAGCCTTTTGCGGTGGAAACTCCGGTGATTCGAGTCGGCATCATCGGTGCGGGCTTCGTGGGCGGCGCGTTGGTGCAGCTGCTGCAAGACCCCTCGCGTCGGATCGCGTTAGTTGACGCCGCCACCGGCGAACTCGAACTCGTCGGCGTGGTCGTGCGCGACACCTCCAAGGCGCGCGCCGGCATCGATCCGAGCCTCTTGCGCGACAACGTCGAGGCGCTTCTCGATGACGGGATTGACGTCCTCGTCGAGGTGGCCGGTGGGGTCGAACCGACGCGACACTATCTCGAACTCACGCTCGGTCGCGGGGTGTCGGTCGTCACCGCCAACAAGGCCCTCATGGCCGAGTGCGGTACGCAACTCGCGGCGCTCGCGCACGAAAACGGCGCCGATCTTTTCTACGAGGCGGCCGTCGGTGGTGCGATTCCTATTCTGCGCGCGCTACGCACGTCGTTGGCGGGTGAGCGAATCTTGCGCGTGATGGGGATCGTCAACGGCACGACGAATTTCATCTTGACCAAGATGACCCACGATCACGCGACCTACCTGGACGCGTTGGCCGAGGCGCAGGCCCTCGGCTACGCCGAGGCCGATCCGAGCGCCGACGTAGACGCCCACGACGCGGCGGCCAAGGTCCAGATTCTTTCGTCGCTCGCCTTCGGCACCCCCCTGGTGGGTGAGGAGATTGCGCACGAGGGCATCGCCGCGATTCGCTCCATCGACGTCGCCTTCGCGCGCCGCGCCGGCTACGTGATCAAACTCCTCGGCGTCGCCGAGCGCGTGGGTGAGCACGGCGTGTCGCGCCGCGCGCACCCGGCCATGATTCCTCTCACGCACCCGCTCGCCGCCGTGCACGGCGCCATGAACGCCGTGTTCGTCGAGGGGGAGAAGAGCGGCCCGTTGATGTGGCTCGGACCCGGCGCCGGCGGTGAACCCACGGCCACCGCCGTGCTCGGCGATCTACTCGACGCTGCCCGTAACCGCGTCTCGAAGCGCCACGACGTGCCCTTTAGCGTCGATGATCGCCTCTTCGCGGTCGACGAGGGCGAGGTCACCAGCGTCTTTTACGTCAGCGTTGACGTCTTGGACCGTCCGGGCGTGCTGGCCGCCGTCGCGAGCGTCTTTGGTCGTCACGGCGTCTCGATTCAATCGATGGAACAGTCCGGTCTCCACGACGAGGCGCGGTTGTCCTTTCTGACGCACCACGCGCGCAGCCGCGACGTGCGCGCGACGATTGAGGAACTCGCCACGTTGGAGTCCGTGGACTCCATCGGGGCCTGCTTACAAGTGATTGACGGAGGAAACTAGTGGCCGGTTGGCGAGGACTGTTACACGAATACGCCGAGTGGCTCGACCTTGACGGGGTCGATGACGTCGTGACCTTGCAAGAGGGCAATACGCCACTGCTGCGCGCCGACCGACTCTCGGAACGGCTGAGTGCGGACGTCTGGCTCAAGTTCGAGGGCCTCAATCCGTCGGGATCCTTTAAGGATCGTGGCATGACCATGGCCATCACCAAGGCCAAGGCCGCCGGTGCCCAGACGGTCATCTGCGGTTCGACCGGTAACACCTCGGCCGCCGCGGCGGCCTACGCCGCGAAGGCGGGACTCGCGTGCGTCGTGCTGGTCCCCGAGGGCAAAATCGCGCTCGGCAAACTAGCCCAGGCCATGGTCTACGGCGCCAAGGTTCTGCAGATTCGCGGCAACTTCGATCAGGCGCTCAACCTCGCGCGTGAACTCACCCAGTATCTCCCCATCACGATCGTGAATTCGATTAATCCCGATCGCATTGAGGGACAAAAGACGGGCGCCTTCGAGATCGTCGACGTCCTCGGCAAGGCGCCCGACATCCTGTCGATTCCCGTGGGCAACGCCGGCAACATCACGGCGTACTGGCGCGGCTTTACCCAGTACCACTTTCACGGCAAGTCCGCGACGCTCCCCAAGATGTGGGGCTTCCAGGCCGCCGGCGCGGCGCCCATCGTGCTGGGCCACCCCGTTGAGAATCCCGAGACGATTGCCACGGCGATTCGTATTGGCAATCCGGCCAGTTGGGTTCCGGCCCTCGAGGTCATCCACGAATCGCTGGGCGACATTCGCGCCGTCACCGACGACGAGATCATCGACGCCTACAAGTACGTCGCGCGTCACGAGTCGGTCTTTTGCGAGCCGGCGTCGGCGGCGTCGGTGGCGGGTCTGTTGAAGTACGGCGTACCCGAAGGTTCGACGGTCGTGTGCGTCTTGACGGGCAACGGCCTCAAAGACCCCGACACCGCGGTCTCGACCGGGGGCACGCCGCAGGTCGTCGACGCCACACTCGAGGCACTTCTCGCGACGTTGCGGTGACGCTTGACGAGCTCGATTTAGCGGCTACACTCAAATCTGTCGTTAGTTCGGCGTAGTCGCCGTACGGAACTTCTTTCCCGACGACGTTTCCCTTATTTTTTCGCCGCTGCGTATTCCTGCGAGCGGTGAGAGAGGATTATGCATGGCTGTTAAGCCCTCCCCGGATCGGGCCGATCTTGAATCCAAGACGCGCGAAGATCTCCAAACCATCGCCAAGGTCAAGGGCGTCGAGGTCTCGGCCCGCGCCAGCAAGGCGGCCCTGATCGAGTCGATCATGGGCGAATCATCCGCGTCAACCGCTGCATCGAGTGCCGCGCCGGCCTCGCGCGCCGTGCGCTCACGCCGCGTGGTCGCGACGCCGACCGACGATTTCGACGAACTGCTCAACGAGTTCAGCGCCGAGCCCGCCCCCGCGCCGCGCGCGACACCGCGCCCCGCCCCGGCGGTCAGTGCCTCGGCGCCGATCTCGGAGCAGAACGCGCCCGGCGCCGGGAACGGCGACGCCAACCCCGAGCGCGCGCCGCGTTTTAACCAGAACGCCGGACAGTCACAGCCGCGCGGTGAGCGCCAACCGCGGGACTTCGCGGACGCCGGCGGCCGCAACAACACCAACCGCCGCAATCGCCGCAACCGTAACGGGCGTGAGCGCTTCGCCGGCGAGGCCATGCCCAACGCCGACCAGCCCTACAACGGCGAACTGCTCGAAGTCGACGGGCTCCTCGACCTGCGCGACGACGGGTACGGCTTCTTGCGCACGCGGGGCTTTCACGCGTCCTCGGGAGACGTCTACGTCTCGATTAATCAGGTGCGCAAGTACCACCTACGTAAGGGCGACCAGCTCACCGGCGCCTACCGCCCGGCGCAGTCCAACGAGAAGTACCCCGCGCTGTTGCGCGTCGACACCGTCGCGGGCGTCGACCCCGAGGTCGCGCGCTTGCGTCCGCGCTTCGAGGATCTGACCCCGCTGTTCCCCGACGAGAAGCTCAAGCTCGAGACCCTCGACGGCAAGTCCGATCTCACCCCGCGCATCGTGGACCTGCTGGCCCCCATTGGTAAGGGTCAGCGCGGACTCATTGTCTCACCGCCTAAGGCCGGCAAGACCACGGTCATGAAGCAGATCGCGCAGTCGATTGAGGCGAACAACCCCGAGGTCCACCTCATGGTGTTGCTGGTCGACGAGCGACCCGAAGAGGTCACCGACATGCGTCGCAGCGTGCGTGGCGAAGTGATCTCGTCGACCTTCGACCGTCCGGCTGAGGAGCACACGCACGTCGCGGAACTCTGCATCGAGCGCGCCAAGCGCCTCGTCGAGCAGGGTCGCGACGTCGTGATCATGCTCGACGGCATCACGCGCCTCGCGCGCGCCTACAACCTCGCCGCCCCGGCGACGGGTCGCATCATGAGTGGTGGTGTGGACTCGGGCGCGCTCTACCCGCCCAAGAAGTTCTTCGGTGCGGCGCGCAACATCGAAGAGGGCGGCTCGCTGACGATTCTCGCCAGTGCCCTCGTCGAGACGGGTTCGAAGATGGACGAAGTGATCTTTGAAGAGTTCAAGGGCACCGGCAACATGGAGCTCAAGCTCGACCGACGCCTCTCCGAGCGTCGCCTCTACCCGGCCATCGACGTCAACGCCTCCTCGACGCGGCACGAAGAGCTGCTCTTTCCCCGCGACGTACTGCCCCAGGTGTGGAAGTTGCGCCGCGTCTTGAACGGCCTCGCGGCCGAGGGTCGCGACGCCGCCGGCCTGGAGTTTCTCATTGACAAACTGCGCACGACCCGCTCGAACGACGAATTCCTCGCCGAGATCGGCCGCGGCCCCGCGCCGACTTCTTGATTTGCCACTAAACTCGTACTTCGCACGAAGGAGCACCCATGCAGACTGAAATCCACCCCCAGTACGGCGAAGCGACCGTGACGTGCTCGTGTGGCAACACCTTCACGACCAAGTCGACCAAGGCCTCGATGACGGTGGAACTTTGCAACGAGTGCCACCCTTTCTTCACCGGTAAGCAGAAGCTCGTCGACACCGGTGGTCGCGTCGAGCGCTTCCAGCGTCGCTACGCCCAAAAGACCAAGGGCCGCGCGCCGAAGGCCTAGGCCTTCGAACGCGGCGGGTGTTGCGTGCGCTCTCTGGACGAGACGTTGGGCGTCCTCGCGGAGGAGTTGGCCTCGGTTGAGGCCGCCCTGTCCGAACCCGACGTCGCGAGCGACCTCACGCGTCTGCGCGACCTATCGCGGCGCCACAAGGAGCTCTCGGAGATCAACGTCGCGTGGCACGAACTCACCTCGGCGCGCGACGACCTCGCGACCGCCCGCGAAATGTTCAACGCCAGTGACGGCGAAGACCGCGAACTCTGGCGCGACGAAATCAACGAGACCGAAGCGCGTCTGCCCGAACTCGAGGCGCGCCTCGAAATGCTGCTCTTGCCCCACGACCCCAACGAAGGGCGCAACGTCATTTTGGAGATTCGCGGCGCGGAAGGCGGCGAGGAGGCCAACCTCTTCGCGTCCGATCTCGCGGAGATGTACCGGCGCTACGCGGCGGTGCGCGGTTGGAAACTCGAAGTGCTCGAAGAGCGCCAGAGCGAACAGGGCGGTCTCGACGAGGTGACCTTCCTTATTAAGGGCGACGACGCCTGGAGTCGCCTCGAGCACGAGGCCGGCGTTCACCGCGTCCAGCGCGTGCCGGTCACCGAGGCGAAGGGTCGGGTGCACACCTCGTCCGCGACCGTGTCGGTGCTGCCCGAGGCCGAAGAGGTTGACGTGGACATCAACCCGGCCGATCTAAAGATTGACGTCTATCGCTCGTCGGGCCCCGGCGGCCAGAGCGTTAACACGACGGACTCGGCCGTGCGCATTACGCACCTCCCGACCGGCATCGTCGTGTCGATGCAAGACGAGAAGAGTCAGATTCAAAACCGGGCGAAGGCGCTCATTGTGTTGCGCTCGCGACTCCTCAAGGCGGCGCAAGACGCGCAGGCCAACGAGATCGGTGACCTCAAGCGGTCCCAACTCGGCAGTGGGGGACGTAGCGAAAAGATTCGTACGTACAACTTCAAAGAGAGTCGCGTCACCGATCACCGCATCAATCTGACGAACTACACGCTGGACGCGGTCTTGGCCGGTGACCTTGATCCCTACGTCGACGCACTGCTGGCCGACAAGCGGACGCGTCAATTGGCCGAGAGTGGCGGACGCTAAGCCCGCCCTGCAACGAGAACTCGTCGCGCGTGGACTAGCCGCGCGCGAGGCGCGCTGGCTCGTCGACGAGTTCTACCTCGGTGCCGACCCCGACGCGCTGGTTGGCCTCGAGGGCGCGGTGACCCGTCGCCTAGCCGGTGAGCCCCTGCAGTACGTCATCGGCCATTGGCCCTTTCGCGGGCTCGACCTCGAAGTCGATCCGCGGGTCTTGATTCCTCGTCCCGAAACCGAAGAACTCGTCACGCACGCGCTCGGTGAACTGGCCGCGCTCGACGTGACAACACCGCTCATCGTCGACCTGGGTTGTGGCTCGGGGGCGATCGGTCTCGCGCTCCTCGACGAGTTGACGAAACGCGGGGTGCGCGCCTCCGTGGTGGCGCTCGACGTGTCGACGGACGCGCTCGCGGTCGCCAAGCGCAACGCGCTCAAGCACGGACTGCACCAGATCTCCTTCGTCCAGTCGTCGTGGTTCGACGACCTCGACCCGTCGCTGCGTGGTCGTGTCGATCTCGTGGTGGCGAACCCGCCCTACGTGGGGGCGCGCGAGTTCGCCAGTCTCGACGAGGTGCTGCGGTACGAACCCTACGGCGCCATCGTGGCCGACGACGTCGACGGCGTCGAAGGGTTCGCTGACGTCGCGCGCGTGATTCGCGAGAGCGGGCCATGGTTGGCCGAGCACGCGGCGGTCGTCGTTGAACACGGCGAGGGTCACGGCGTTGCTGCGCGCCAGTTGGCCGAGTCCGCGGGATTCGTCCACGTGCGCGACGAAAAGGACCTGGCGGGCAAGGACCGCGTCGTGGTGGCGCGCCGATGAGCCGTCGCTTGGACTTCGATGAGGCGGTCGGCGCCTTGACTCACGGTGAGGTGGTGGCCATTCCCACTGACACCGTCTACGGCGTGGCGGCGTCGGTCTGGTCGTTGGTGGGTGTGGCGGGTCTATTCGCACTGAAGCGACGACCGAGCGACGTGGCGTTGCCGCTACTCATCGCGGGAATGGACGACTTAGGCGAACTCGACGTCGTGCTCGACGAGCCGGCGCGACGACTCGGCGACGCCCTCTGGCCCGGCGCGCTGACGATGGTCGTGCCCGCGCCACTCGCGCTCGCGCGGGCACTAGGCGCGCGCGACGCCAGCGTTGGACTGCGCATTCCCAACGACGAGGTCGTCCGGTCACTCCTGCGCGCGGTCGGACCTTTGGCGGTCACCAGCGCGAACGAGCACGGTGAGGCGCCCTGCACGAGCGCCGAGGAGATCTTGCGCGTTTTCGGAGATCGTCCGGGGTGGGCCGGCGTCTTTGACGCGGGCGAGCGGAGCGGCGCGGTGTCGAGCGTGGTGGACCTTCGCAGTTCCCCCTGGCGGATGTTGCGCCACGGGGCCATCAGCGAAGCACGAATCGCCGAGCTCTTGGCCTAGAGCGCGAAGGTACCGTCGCGCACCTCGCCGCGTCGCCCAATCAGTTCCTCCGATTCAGCGAACGCCATCAGCGAGGGGTCCTCGCTGTGGCACCAGAGTCGTCGATCGTCGTCGAGGCGACCGGCGACGATGAGCCGCTCGGGTCGGGCGTCGCGCGCGTGGGTCACCGTGTAGGACTCGACCGTCACCGGCGCGTTCGTGACGACCGTCGCGCACGTGGGCTGGGCGTCCACGGCGTTTTGCACCGACCGCCAGAAGAACCCGCCCGCCGGCGGCGTGGTGGCGTACGTTCCCCAGGCGTGCTTGGTCGAGAACCATCCCAGGGCGCTGACGAGGCCCTGGCTGTTGGCGTCGTCACGAAGCCGGTCCACCATCGAGGCGATGGAGTGGGTCACGTAGTTATTACCCGGACCCCCGAAGAAGGTCAGGCCCCCCGTGACGGTGGGCACGCGCGTTGGATCGAGCGGGTCGAGGCCGAGCACGTCGCTCGCGCACTGCACCACGGTCGGAAAGCAGCTGTAGAGGTCGACGTGCGCGAAGTCGTCGACGTGCGCACCGTTACTACGCAGCGCGTCCCAGATGGCGCGCATGGCCGGTGAGTCGTCGAGGCGCGGTCGTTCAGAGACGAACCAGTGATCGTTCGCTTCGGCGCCGGCCTGGGGAAAGACCATCCGGTCACGGG
>JANWIR010000041.1 GCA_025449805.1 Acidimicrobiales bacterium
CGACGTCGGCGTCATTCGTTCGCGACTTTCTCCAGGGTTTCGCGGGCGACCCGTTCGCGCAGCTGTCATCGCTCCCGCCGCTCTTTAACACCTCGTTGATCGCGACGAACGGTTCACCGATCGTGCGTGCTCCCGCGCCCGTGAGTGCACCCTCGCGATGGTCGTCGCGTAACGTCAACGCACTCAGTCTCTTAATCGGCGAGGTCAACTCCTACGTGCCGGCAATTTCGTCAGACCTGGTCCGTAGCGAACTGCGCGTCGCGGTCGCGCAAAGCGAAATTGTCGGCTCGTCCGCCGCGCGCACCGCCGCTCTCTCGAGCGCGAGCGCCCTGTTCACGCAACAGCTCCAGAATTTTTCGGTCGACCCCAGCACTATCACGTTGGCCGGACCGGGAACCTCACTACCCATCACCGTCATCAGCCACGCGGGCTATCCCGTGACGGTCGTCGTTCATCTCATAACGGACCGCCTCACCTTCGCCAAAGGCAACGCCGTGGCGACCAGTCTCAACTCACCGACCAACACCATTCGCGTCGCCACCAACGGCGCCCGGGGCAGTTCGTTGACGCTCCAAGTGCTCGTCACCACGCCCAACGACCAAGTCGTCCTCGCCCGCGCCGCGATTCAGGTGCGCATCGCCGGCACGTCCATCGTCGGCTACGTGTTGAGCGCCGCGTCTCTCCTCGTGCTGGGACTGTGGTGGTATCGAACAAATCGACGTCGCAGTAAGGGTCGTCACGCGCGGTGAGTACGGCGACGACGCACGGCTCACGCGTTCTGTCCATCGCGGGTGGGACGCTCGCCTCACGGCTGACCGGACTCGTACGCGTGCTCGTACTCGCGTGGGTCCTCGGCTTCACCCCGCTGGCCGACGCCTTTAACCTCGCCAACACCGTTCCCAACATGCTCTTTGACCTCGTCCTCGGCGGTGTCGCGAGCGCGACCTTTATTCCGGTCTTCGTCGAGCGCCTCGCGCTCGACGGCGAGCGGCGCGCGTGGCGTTCGATCTCGAGCGTGATAACCGGCGCGTTGATGGTTCTCGCCGTCGCCTCGGTCGTCGCGTGGGTTGCGGCACCGTACATCGTCCACGGCTTTACCTGGCTCCAGCACTCCCCCACCACCGCGTCCAGCACGATCCTCACGCGTCAGCGCGCCGTGGCGACGGAACTCCTGCGGTGGTTCGTGCCGCAGATCTTCTTCTACGGGCTCATCGGCATCGCGACCGCGCTCTTGAACGTCCGTCATCGCTTCGGCGCCGCGGCCTGGGTGCCGGTCGTGAACAACGTCGTCTGTATTGCGGTACTGATCTGGTTCCACCTCGTTGATCCCTCGCCGACCATCTCGAGTGTTCAAGGGACGCGCCACCTTCTCTACCTCGGCCTCGGCACCTCACTCGGCGTGGCGCTGCAGTTCATGTTCCTGCTTCCCTCGCTCGCGCGCAGCGACCTGTGGCGTTTGACCGCACGGTTCAATCCTCGCGATCCCGCCGTCAAGGCGGTCACGCGATTGGGCAGCTGGACGTTGCTCGTCGTGTTGGCCAATCAGGCGTCGCTCTACGTCGTCTTAGCCTTCGCCTTCGGTATCGGCGGCAGTGGTCCGGTCAGCGCGTACACCTACGGCTGGTCATTTATGCAGATGCCCTACGCGGTCGTAGTGGTGTCCGTGTTGAGCGCGTTAACGCCCCAGCTCGCGCGCCTCGCGACCGCCGCCGACTACGCCGGGTTCGCCGAACGGCTCCGCTTTGGTCTTCGCCAGTCGCTCGTCATCATTCTTCCCTGCACCGTCGTGCTCGTCATCCTCGCTCAACCCCTCGTGGCGATATTGCTGAACCACGTCAACGCGTCACGTCGGCTCTCGGCGGGCGTGGTGCTGGCGATCCTCGCGGCGGGACTGCCCGGCTTTACGATCTTTCAACTGGTCATTCGCGGACTGCAGGCCATGCAGCGCGCCCGGAGTGTCTTTGGCCTCTACGCACTGCAGAACGCCTTGACCATCGCGCTGTGCGTGGTGCTGGGTCGACACTCCCTCGCGGGACTCACGGCCAGCGTCTCGCTGGCGTACGCGGGCGCGGCGGTCGTGGCGGTCCTAACCATCGCACGCCTTCACGTCTCTTTGCGCGGCGGACTCTGGTCCGTGCACGTTCGGCGCTCGATGGTGGCGTCGGGCTTCGCCACCGTCGCCATGGCCGCGTCGTACGCCGCGTCGTCGTGGAACCGGGGCGCGGGCCTCGTGGCGCACTTTACGAGCGCCTTGGGCGCGGGCGTGGTTGCGTACGCGGTTGTCGTGATGGTCCTCGCCCGGCGCGCGGCGCGCGGCCGGCGAAATGGTGCAAGGCTCTAGAGGTTCAAGGGGGAGTTCATGAGTCGAATCCGCGTAGTAACCGACAGCGCCTGTGACCTCCCCGACGACGTCGTCGAACGCTTAGGCATCGTCGTCGTCCCGCTCTCGATTCGCTTCGGCGCCGAGGAGTTCGTTGATCGCCGTGACCTTTCACCGCAGGAGTTCTGGGCGCGCTGCAAAGGCGCGAAGGAACTCCCCGAGACCGCCGCGCCGTCGGTCGGCGCGTTCCAGGCCGTGTACGACGAAGCGGCGCGCGACCACGTCGACGGCGTGATCGTGCTCACCATTTCCTCGCAACTTTCCGCGACCTGTCAATCCGCCACGCTCGCGGCGCAGAGCGTAAGCGCAACGATTCGCGTCACGGTCGTCGACACCCTCGCGGTTTCCATGGCCCAGGGTCTTCTCGCGATAGACGTCGCCGAAGCGGCGGCGGCCGGCGCCACGCTCGACGAACTCGAGGCGCACGCCCGCGGTCTCCTCGACAAAATTGGCGTCGTCGCGACGCTCGACACCCTCGAGCACCTGATTAAGGGTGGCCGCGTCGGGGGCGCCAAGGCCCTCTTGGGTCACGTGCTCTCGATCAAGCCGCTGGTCGAACTCAAGGGTGGCGTTGTCGCCGAAGCGGGGCGTCAACGCACGCGCGCCAAGGCGCTCGTCGCGGTGGCCAACCAGGGCGCCGCGCACGCGCCGTTGCGTCGACTCGCGCTGATGCACGGCGCCTGCAGCGACGCCGACGTGGCCACGGTGCGCCAACTCATTGCGTCAATCGCGACCAAGGTGCCCGTGGTCGAGACCAATATCGGACCGGTCGTCGGCACGCACGGGGGGCCCGGCATCATCGGGCTCGCCTGGATTCAGGCCTAAAGCCGCGTCCGGCGGGTAAGTTCGTAACGTGAGCCAGAGCGACGTGCCCGAACCCGACGTCGTCGATCGTCTCTTAGGCGCGGTGGACCACGCCCTCGACGTGGTGCACGATCGCGTACTGCGGCCGATTCTCTTGGCCGGACGATTCGTCGCGTACGGCCTTATACTGCTCTTGGTTTCGTTAGTCCTGATCAGCGTGGTCATCATCGGAGCGGTGCGACTACTCAACGTCTACCTCTTCGCCGGCCACGAATGGCTGAGTTACCTGATCATCGGGGGCTTGTCGCTGGTGGTCGGTCTGGTCATCTGGCGTCGCCGCCGTCCCGTCAACTTGAGGAAGTAATGACCCAGCACACGCGTGTTCTCATCATTGGATCGGGGCCGGCCGGCCTCACGGCGGCGATCTACACCGCCCGCGCCCAACTCAGCCCACTCGTCATCGAGGGTGAGCCCTCCTCCACCAGCGATCAGCCCGGCGGTCAGCTCATGCTGACGACGGACATCGAAAACTTCCCTGGTTTCCCCGAAGCCATCACCGGCCCCGAACTCATGGCCAACATGCGCGCACAGGCACTGCGCTTCGGCGCCGAGCTACGCGTTGACAAGGTTCACAAACTCGACGCGACGCAACGACCCTTTCGGGCGTGGTTGAGTGGCGACGGCGAAGCGCCGAGCGTGACCGCCGACGCGGTGATCTTGGCGACCGGCGCGCAGTCGCTGATGTTGAACGTGCCCGGTGAAGAGCGCCTGCTGAGCCATGGCCTCTCCACCTGCGCGACGTGCGATGGTTTCTTCTTTCGGGGCCAGGACATCGCCGTCGTTGGTGGCGGCGACTCCGCACTCGAGGAGGCGAACTTCCTCACGCGCTTCGCGACGAGCGTCACGGTCATCCACCGACGCGACAGTCTTCGCGCGTCAAAGATCATGCAAGAACGCGCCTTCGCCAATGAAAAGATCCACTTCGCCTGGAACACGCAGGTCGTCGAGGTGCTCGGCGAGTCGCGCGTTGAGGGGCTCTTAGTGAAAGACACGCTGAGCAACGTCGAACGGGTGCTACCCGTGACGGGCGTCTTCGTCGCCATTGGTCACGTACCCAACACCTCGTTGGTCACCGGCCAAGTCGACCTGGCACCCAACGGCTACGTACGCACGGGCCTGGGTTCGTTCACCAACATTGAGGGCCTCTTCGCCGCTGGCGACGTCCAAGACGACGTGTACCGCCAGGCCATCACCTCAGCGGGCTCGGGCTGCGTCGCGGCGATCGACGCCGAGCGGTGGCTCGAAGCGCAAGGACTTTAACCGTCGGTCGCTAGGGTGGTTGGACACAACGCCGCACGCGGCGTACCCAGGAGGTAGCCATGAGTGCCAACATCACCACTTTGACCGACGCGACGTTCGATGAGGTCGTGGGATCGTCCGAAAAGCCAATTTTGGTGGACTTTTGGGCCGAATGGTGTGGACCGTGCAAGATGATTGCGCCAATCCTTGAAGAGCTGGCCCAGGAGCAGTCGGACAAGTTCGTCATCGGTAAGTTGGACGTTGACGTCAACGTCGCCACCGCCACGAAGTTCTCCGTCATGAGCATTCCGACCCTGTTGTTGTTCAAGGATGGTGAAGTGGTGGCTCGCCTCGTCGGTGCGAAGCCCAAGGGTGCACTGCTTCAAGAGATCACCCAGAATCTCTAAGAGCCCTGGTCTTTCAACCTCTTTCCGAAGGTGACGCGGGTGAGGCGGTCGACGAACTTCACCGTCGCCTTTCCCGCCTTTCCCTAGGCTCGACGCCACGCGAGGACGTCTTTAGTTCACGCACCCGCGCCATTGTCGAAGGCTTCCAGCGCTCGCGGGGCCTCCCCCTCACCGGCGTCGTCGACGAAACCACGTGGGAACGATTAGTAGAAGCAGGCTGGCGCCTCGGGGACCGGTTGCTGTTCTTGAGTGACCCGTATCAACGCGGCGACGACGTGGCGCAACTCCAAGTTCACCTCGCCCAACTGGGCTTTAATCCGGGGCGAATCGACGGGATCTTTGGTCCACTCCTCGATCGCGCCCTCCGAGAGTTTCAAGAAAACGCTGGTCTCGACGTTAATGGCGTACTCACGCGGGCCACGATTCACGCACTGGAACGCCTCGGCGGCAACGAGGAGCGACGCCTGGTGACCGACGCGCGAAACCTCGAAGAGCAAAACGGCGGCAGAGCGATTGTCCTGTGGGGCGACGGTCCACTGGTCAGTGAGCTCGCGCGCGCCCTGCGCACGAACTTTGAGGTACATCAGTCAAGCGCCGCGAACGCGCACGACGTGGCGGCGTTCGCCAACGAACATCAAGTTGCCCTCGTCCTCTCGTTGGCGACACTCGAGTCCATGACCGGCATCCATCTGCACTACTGGGCCGGCTATCGAACGCATTCGCGACGTGGCGAACAGCTCGCGAGCGCGATCGCGGCGACGTTGGCGGCCTCAGCGAGTGCTCCTCGCGTCGAAGTTACCGGCATGGCGCTGCCCGTACTGCGCGAAACACAAATGACCACGCTGCACGTGGAATTCGGCAAGACCTCTGATCAGGGTCGTCACGGAGTGGTCACGGCGATCGCCACGAACGTCGAGCGAGTTATCCACAGCTACCGAAAAAAATAATTTCTAAACTCCTGCGATTGCAGGCTTTTCGTCCAATTATTCCGGTAAATACCGATTAACCCACAACTTCATCCACAACTTGGGGAAAACCTCAAGGAGAAGGTTAGGTTGAAGGTTGAATCTTTCAGGGCTTCGCGATCGCAATGTAGAGCCGTTCGAGGTCGTCCAAGTCAGCAAAATCAATGATTATGCGGCCATTGCGACCCTTCAGGTCAACGTGGACGCGGGTATCAAGGTAGTTTTCCAAGAGGTTCTCCAGCTCCGCGACGGACGCGTCGGGCACCGGCCGTAACCGAGGTCCCGTCGTCACGCCTTTCGTGGGCTGCTCAGGGGTGGCGTCCACTTTGGGTTCGAGGAAGGCCTTCACGGCCTCTTCCGTCGCCCGCACCGAAAGCTCGTTCTTGATAACCCGCGCGACGAGCGTGGCCTGCGCGTTGGGCTCATTGATAGCTAGGAGGGCCCGGGCGTGACCCGCTGTTATCTGCGAGTTGGCCAGCGCGCTTTGGGCCACTTCACCAAGATTGAGTAGTCGTAATGTATTCGTAACATAAGCACGACTTTTACCAACACGTTGAGCGACTCGATCGTGCGTCAGATCGAATTCATCAATCAACTGCTGATACGCCGCGGCTTCTTCGAGCGGATGGAGGTCAACGCGATGAAGGTTCTCGACCACCGCTTGTTCGAGCGAAAGCCGATCATTCACGTCGGTCTGCAAGAGGACCGGTACCATTTCAAGCTCAGCGAGTGCCGCAGCGCGCCAGCGACGCTCCCCCGCGATCAACTCATAGTGTTCAGGTTCGCCCTCAATGGGTCGCACGATCAGGGGCTGCAGCACTCCAAGCTCACGGACGGACGCCGCGAGCGTTTGCAGGCTTTCGTCGTTGAAGGCCTTGCGAGGCTGAAATTGATTAGGGCGAATCGAGTCGATCGGCACACGGCGCAGCGGTCCGCTTTCCGTTGTCGTCACGACGACCGTCTCCGACGCCGGTGCCTCATTGTCGGGTATGAGGGCTCCGAGCCCCTTGCCGAGTCCGGGTTTTCTAGCCATTGAGAATCTCCTCTGCCAGGTTGCGGTACGCCTTAGCGCCCTTGGATGATGGGTCGAAAACAGTGATGGGCTGGCCAAAGGACGGTGCTTCGGCGAGTCGTACCGTTCGTGGAATGACGGTCTTGCATAGTTCGAGTTCGAAGTGACGACGCACCTCTTTCGCCACGTCTGACGAAAGCGTGTTTCTGGAGTCGTACATCGTTAGCACGACCTTGGTAATACGAAGGGTTGGGTTGAGGTTCTTCTGCACGAGGTCAACAATCCGTTGCAGCTGCGTAAGTCCTTCAAGAGCGTAAAACTCAGTTTGGACAGGCACCATGATGTCCGTAGCCGCCGCAAAGGCGTTAATCGTGATGAGGCCCAGTGAAGGTGGACAATCAATGAAGACGTAGTCGAAGTCACCCTCGACTGAGGCCAGCGCGCGCTTCAGCCGAAGTTCGCGAGAAATGACCGAGGTCAACTCCTGTTCAACGCCCGCCAAATCAAGGGTCGCGGGTGCCACAAAGAGGTTATTGAAACCAGTCGGTTCGACAATATCCACCATGGGGACGTCATTAAGGAGCACGTCATAGACCGAACGCTCAAATTGCCGTCCGTCGACGCCGAGCCCAGTTGTGGCGTTACCTTGAGGGTCGAGATCAACAACGAGTACACGTCGGCCCCGTTCGGCCAAAGCTGCTCCTAGTGAGGTCGTGGTGGTCGTCTTGCCTACGCCGCCCTTTTGATTGGCTACAGCAAAAATCCTCATCGTGGTGGCGTCCGCCATGAGCCTCTTCCCGACTTAAGTACATACCGACACTGCGTCGAACCACTGCAATTCAACTCGGTTTTCGAGGGGCCGTCAAGTACCGACGTTTCACGTGAAACATTGCGCACCCCACGGTAACAACGCGTGGGGGTTCCATCACCTCGTCAAGGGATTTCCGCTTCGTTTCCGTTGTTTCACGTGAAACCAACAACTGGGGCGTCACTAGTCTGCGCCACCTGTTTCACGTGAAACATTAAAAGAGTGGCCGCTTCTTCATGCTGGTTGAAGAACGTGGAAACTCTTCGGGCGTCTCGCGTACTTTCACGATGACCTGGTAGCCGAAAGTCTCGCGTACGTATTGATCGAGTTCCAGGCCCAGGCGTGCCAAAACCTCGGTATTCCATCGCGCTGATCCCTGTTCGGGCCCCGGTGGTTCCGAAACAATAAGGATTCCGCCGATACGTAGAAAGCGACTTCCACACTCGACCACGCGAGCAGGCGGCCCAAAGGAGCGGACGGTCAGTAGATCAAACTCCCCCTCCAGCCCCGCCTGTCGGGCAGCAATTTCCGCTCGTTGGGTAACGACCAGGCCTCCACGAGGTGCGCCTTCCCAGCGAAGCGCCTCTTCTAAGAAGGAGGTACGCCGTTCCATTGAATCAAGGAGTACTCCGTCACTCGACCAGCGCTCCAGTAATACGAGGCCCGGAAGTCCTCCGCCACTACCTAAATCAAGGAATCGTTGAGGTGGCGCGGGGGAGCGACCTTCCCAGACATTCGCGAATCCGTGGGAATGTTCGATATGGGGATTCAAGTCAGACGGGCCTAAAAAGCCACGCGCCCTCGATTCCTCGAGGGCGCGTGACAACCATTCACTTTGCATTATGTAATTATGCAGGAGCAATCACCACAAAACGGCGAGGCTCTTCACCCTCCGACCGAGTTACTACCTGGTCGTTCTCGCCTAGGGCATCGTGCACTGCCTTACGGTCCGCCGCGGACATCGGTTCAAGGGCGCGCTCTTCGCCACTTTCGAGCACCTCGGAGGCAACCTGGGCCGCGAAGCGACCGAGTGCGGCAACCCGGCGCTCGCGGTACTGCGCAACGTCGACCAAAATTCGATCGGTTCGAGCGGCGCTCTTGGATTGCACCACCGTTCGCGTCACTTCTTGCAGTGCTTGGAGGGTAACGCCACGTGGCCCCACGAGAACACCGAGTTCCGACGGGGGATCAGCGTTAATGGTTACCTCTACCGTCTCTTCGTCCAGTTCCTTGACGGCGACGTCGGCGCTAATACTCATGGCAACGAGGAGGCCTTGAAGGAACTCCTTGGCCACCGCCCCCTGCTCAGCAAGCGTCATTCCTTCAGCCATTACTTCCTCCTTCTTCGGGCTCCTGCCCTTCTTTTCGGTCTTTTCCGGCCGAGGGGTCACGGCACGTGGCGTCGACGGATCAGCGTCTTGACCCTTCGCGTCGTTCGATGGCGTCTGGGGTCGGCTCTTCTTCTCGTTGCGTTGGCGGCTACGTGGCTCACTCGATCGACTTCGATCATCGCGTGAACCTGGACGTCGGGTCCGCTTCGGTCGCGGGCTCGACGGAATAACCCGTGCGCGAACCCTCGCCTCACCCTTCACCCGACCGAACAGGCCGGCCTTAGGCTCTTCCAATACTTCAATTTGTGCGTCGTCACGATGAACACCCAAATGCGCCAAAGCGCGCTCGGTAGCTTCGTCAATTGATTTTCCGGTGGTCTCTACCCAGTCCATGGGTTAGCGAGCCTTTCTCTTCTTCTTCGCCCTCGAACGCGGTTGCGCCTTGAGGGTTGAGGGTTTGGTTTCGTTTTTCGGGGACGTCGGGTTCGACTCCGCCTTCTTCTCCGCTGGGGGAAGAACTCGCTCCACGCCATTCTTCACGGGATTTGAAACACCAGTTCGGAACATCAGGTCTTGCGTAATGATGCGGATAATGGTGGAGACGATCATGTAGAGCACAACCGCCGCGGGGATCACAAGGTAGAAGTACGCGAAGATGATCGGCAAGAAGCGCTGCATTGCTTGCTGCTGGCTCGGCATCGATTGACCGCTCTTTTTGTTGCGGTTATTCATCTGAGCCATTTGGAAATACTGAAGGCCAACGGCGATAGCGACGAAGACGAAGAAGGGAATCGCGGCGGCGAACGAACCGTGGCTGCTGAACGACTTCAAGCTGAGGTCCATACCGAAGACCTTGATCTGGCCCCCGGAGTGCACCAGGTTTTCGTACATCTTCGACGTGTGAGGAATGTAGCGAGGCTCCGCCACCATCACGCCCTTCACCAGCTTGGTGAAGGAGAGACCCTTAATAACACTATACAAAATAAATAGAAACGGCGCCTGGAGGAGGAGCGGGAGGCAACCACCAAGTGGGTTTACCCCTTCTTCGCGGTACAACTTCATCAGTTCATCATTGAGAAGCTGGCGATTCTCCGGGCCTTTGTACTTCACCTGCAATTTTTTTATCTCTGGCTGAATTTTTTGCATCGACATCATTGATTTCGTGCTCTTGATCGTGAAGGGGGTCAAGGCACCCATGATGACGACGGTTAACAAGATGATGGCGACGGCGTAGTTCGGGATGATGCTGTAAAAGAAGGCCAGCAGGAAGCCGAAGAAGGCGAAGATCGGGTGAAAGATCGTGCTGATGGTGTGAATAAAGGAACTCATTAGTGAGAACTCCTGGTCTCTTTAGGTTCGGGAACGAGGTCAATGCCGTGCGGTCCCAGTGGGCGGCAACGGGCGAGTCGGCGAAGGGCTAGTCCAACACCGCGGCCGGCGCCGTGCACCTCAATGGCTTCGTACGCGTAGTGCGAACACGAGGGGTAGAACCGACATGGAGCGACGCGACTTGCGGTGAGCTGTTGGTAAGTGCGGATAACGAACAGCAGGCTTCGCGCGAGCACACCTGGTTTAGCCACGTTGGAGGCGATCGAGCGCTCGCTCGAGGTGGTATCGAAGTTCGTCATAGGGAAGGAGGGTGGTTTCAAAACTGCACCTGATCAGGTATATTCCGGCTTGAGGCGCGGGGGAGAGGTTATCAACGAGCGCTCGCAACTGTCGGCGGAGGCGATTACGGACAACGGCGTTTCCTACCTTTCGCCCGATCGCGAAGGCTACGGCAATCTCCGACCCCGTGGTCGAATCTGGGACGTAACTAATGCGAAGCGGACCACTCTGACCCCGGGTCTTTGAACGAGCGAGCAGCGCGAACTGCCGTCGGGCACTGACCCGACCGGGCACTTGAACTAGACCGTTAACCGATGACGTCCCTTGGCGCGTCGAGCTTTCAAAACAGCTCGACCGGCACGGGTACGCATACGGGCACGGAAACCGTGGGTTTTCGCCCTCTTGCGCTGATTTGGTTGGTACGTACGCTTCACAACATCCTCATCTCAAACAGTGGCTTCACGTCGAACTACTTCCCCGGGGGAGACGCGTGCTCTGGGGGACAATCTTATCCCACCGAGGAAACCCCCCAAGACCGACCACGACGATTAGGTGTAGGGTGACATTCTTCGTGGTGGTTTGGGGGGCAAAAAGCAGGCTCCTTCACCTGTGGATAATGTCAAAGTCGATCTGTGGAGGACAACAGTGCAAAGCGGGGAGGACATTTGGTCGGAGCTTCGCGACTCCTTACGGAGTAACGCTTCTGAAGCGGTGTGGGCCGCTGGATTGAACACTCTTCACCTTGTGGATTATCACGAAGACACTCTCGTGATCGGCGCTCCGAATCAAATTCAATTGCTCCGGGTTCAACAGCGCTACTTGCCGTTCATTACCGAGCAAGCGACGCGACTCGTCGGGCGCGACGTCGTCGTCTCCCTCACGGTCTCAAAGGACGACACCGACGCTGCGCAACACGATGATCCAGAAACAGTGCCGGCAATAACCTTTGCCGCGAGCGTGGATCGACCCGCTCGTCTCGATCCACGAATGACCTTTGATTCGTTCGTGCCGGGATCATCGAATCGATTGGCTTTCGCCGCCGCGCAATCAGTCGCCGAAACACCTGGTCGGGCCTACAACCCATTAATGATCTACGGGAATTCGGGCCTTGGAAAGACACACCTCCTACACGCCATTGGCAACTACGTGCAAGAGAACTATCCCGGGCGCAAGGTTCTCTACGTCTCGACCGAGACATTCCTGAACGACTTCATTCGAGCTATTCAAACCCGTACCCAGTTAGCCCTTCACGAGCGCTACCGCGAGAACGACGTTCTCCTTATTGACGACATTCAGTTCATGGAAACTCGTGGGGAGACTTTTCATGAGGAGATCTTCCACACCTACAACGCACTCCACGGCGAAGGTAAGCAGATTGTTCTCACGTCCGACCGTTCGCCGCGGGACCTCGCTGGTTTGCAGGAACGTTTTCGTAGTCGCCTTCTTCAGGGTCTCGTCACGGAAATCGATCAGCCGGACCTAGAAACACGCATTGCCATTCTGCGCTCGAAGTCCGAGCGTGAAGGCATCACGCTGCCCAATGACGTCGCGGAGTGGATTGCCCACCGGGTCCGAGACAACATTCGCGAGTTGGAGGGCTCGATCACCATGCTGCGCGCCTTCGCCAACCTTCGCCAAGAGCCCATCTCTCTCGAGCTCGCGAAAACACACCTCACCAACCTCGGCCAAGAACAGGTGATTCTTCGACCTGAGACCATTCTTTCGGTCGTGTCAGATTTCTACGGTCTCAGTGTTGACGACGTACGTGGTTCGAAGCGGTTGCGACCGTTGGTTCACGCGCGTCACGTGGCGATGTACCTCATCCGGGACCTCTTAAACAACTACTCCTATCCGATGATCGCGCGTATCTTTGACGGGAGAAACCACACCACCGTCATTAGTGGTGTCGAGAAGATCAAGGATCAATTGGGATCGAATCCTGATCTCCTTTCACAGATCAACCAACTGAAGAAAAAACTGCAGGGGGAGAACTAGTTCGAAATCTGTGGGAAAGCTACGAACCCACCTGTGGTTACTCCGTGACTTCTTCGTGAGTACTCCACATGAGTCGTAACTTGAACCTTGTAACTTGAGAGAGTTCCCCACAGTCTTGTGGATCGTTCTACTTTTTAAAAGTGCTATTTATCAGGTACTTTGAAGTGCTTTCCACAATCACACAGACCTACTACTACTAACACTTCTCCATATGAAAAACCACACGTATCCTCAGTACCTAGGAAAGGTAGCCCTATGAAGTTCAGATCAGAACGCGACATCCTCGTTGAGGCCCTGACCGCCGCGAGTCGAGTTGTCGCCACCCGCATGATTGGAGCCTCCTCCGGCGTTCTCCTCCACTTGAGCGGCAATCAACTCATCGTCACGGGTACCGATCTCGATATCACCGCTCGAACAACCGTTGACGTCATCGGTATCGAGGACGGATCGACGGTCGTACCCGCCCGTTTGATTGTCGACGCCGTGCGTTCTCTTGAAGCGGGGGCCGTCACGATCGCCAGCAGTGACGAAAATGTTGAAATCTCCCTAGGTCGAGCGAAGTTCTCACTACGAACCTTTTCCGTTATGGACTACCC
>JANWIR010000042.1 GCA_025449805.1 Acidimicrobiales bacterium
AAACCAGCCAAACGTCGTAGGGCGGGACGTACGAACAGCTCGAAACTGACCCGCGTCGAAACCGGATTACCGGGCAGACCGAAGAGGGGCGTCGACGCGGCCGTGACGCCCACGGCAAAGGGCTTACCCGGTCGCAGCGCAATCTGCATCCAGCGGGCGCGCTCGCCCCCGAGGTGCGTGATGGCAGCTTTGACGTAGTCAACGTCGCCCACACTCACGCCACCGGTCGAGATGACGGCGTCGCACGTCGCGGCGCCCGCGGCGAGCAGTTCGGTGATGGCCGCTTCGTCATCGAGCGCGACCCCGAGGTCGACCGGCTGACATCCGGCTTCGCGCACCAGAGCGCGCACTAAGGGACCATTCGCGTCACGAATTTGACCCGGACCCAAGGGGCCACCCCCGGTCACCAGTTCGTTGCCCGTCGAAACAACTCCGACACGCGGTCGCGGATGAGCCAGCACGGTGCGAACACCTTGGGACGCGAGTACCGCGAGCCGGGCCGGACTCAACACGTCGCCGTCGGCGACCAACACGTCACCGGGCGTCACGTCCTCGCCGGGCTGACGCACGTTCTGACCGAACGACGCCGGGCGCGAGATCATCACGCCGCGCCCTTCGTCGACCACCTCCACCTCTTCGATCATGATCACGCTGTCGGCGCCAGGCGGCACGGGGGCTCCGGTCATAATCCGTCGAGCCTCGCCGGGGGCGACGGACGCTGAGGACGCGGACCCGGCCAGCGTGGTACCTATCACGCGAAGGCGCGTCGGCGCGTCGAGCGTGTCACTGGAACGTAACGCGTATCCGTCCATCGAGGAGTTAGCGAAGCCCGGGATCGCTTCGGTGGCGACAACGCGCTGAGCGCTGACGCAGTCCAACGCGTCCTCGAGTGGGAGCGGGCGCGGTGCGAGGGCCTCAACAAGCGACAAGACGTAGGCGCGCGCGTCGCCGTACGAAATCACGTGTCGGTCCTAGCCGAGTCCGGGCAAAAACGCGATCTAGACGTCACGCGCCGACACAATGGATTGACCTTCCTCACTCCACGCCGATCCACCGACCCAGATCTCACGTTTCCACATCGGCACGCTGCGCTTGAGCGCGTCAATACAGAAGCGCGCCGCGTCGAAGGCGTCCTCTCGGTGTGGCGCGGACACCACCACGACGACCGCCGATTCGAGCAGGGCGACCATCCCGACGCGGTGATGCAGCACAATCGCGCCGAGCGCGGGCCAGCGACGTCGGGCTTCGTCACTCACCGCCCGAAGGCGCGCCTCGGCGAGGGTTGGTTCGGTTTCGTACTCGAGGGCGGTGACGTCATGGCGATGCGTCGACGACGTGCGCGGAACACCACAAAACGTGACAACGGCGCCGTACTCGGGTCGGCGGGCCCAGGACTCCAGAGCGCCGACGTCGAGAGGATCGGGAGAAATCGCGACCCAGTCGAGTGCCTCTTTCGCCGTCACAACGACACCCTAGCGACGCGTTCCTTGCCTGACGGGAGCGGTCACTGATTCACCACCAGCGTCGAAAAGGCACCTGACACGGCGTGTGCGGTGAAAATTCTCTATTATCACCGCAAACGCTGGGTTAGACCCCGCACGCAAACGACGCGGCAAAGGAGACATCATGGGGCGATTCCGACGTGGAGTCTTAGGGGTGAGCGTGGCCGTCGCGATGGTGCTGTCGGTCAGTTTCGTGGCGAGCGCGGCGAGCGGACCTCGAGGCGTCGTCAACGTGCTCTACGCGGGATCGCTGAGCAACTTCATGACCAACCACCTCATCCCCGCCTTTACTCGGGCGACGGGCATCCGCGTGGTGGGCGTGTCGAACGGATCGTCGGCTCTCGCCAGTGCGATTAAGGGCCAGACGCAAGTGGGCGACGTATTTCTCAGTGCCGCCGCGTCGGCGGACCGCGCACTCCAGGGGACGGCAAACGGCAATTGGGTTACCACCTACACGAACTTCGCCTCGTCGCCACTCGTCCTCGCCTACAACCCGCAGTCACCCTTCGCCGACGCGCTGCGGACTCGTCCGTGGTACGAGGTCGTCACCCGCAAGGGTTTTCTTCTCGGTCGCACCGATCCGGCAACTGACCCCAAGGGCGTCCTCGCGGTCGACGCGTTACGTGTTGCGGCCACGCGGTACCACCTCGCGCAACTCGCCCAACTCGCGCGCACGCGCGCGGGCGTTTTTGACGAGACGGCGCTCGTTGGCGAGCTCGAAGCCGGCCAACTCGACGCGGGATTCTTCTACCAAGTTGAGGCGAGCGCGGCAAACCTGCCGACTCGGCCACTGACTGGCACGCACCTCGCGGGGCACTACACGGTGGCGGTCCTCAATCACGCGCCGCACCTCGCGGCGGCGCGCGCGTTTCGTCACTACTTACTCAGTCCGGCCGGACGAAACTTGCTGCGCGCCTTCGATCTCACGCCCGCGACGCCACCGTCGCCGTGACGCGCTCGCGACGCCTCGTCGCGCTCCGCGTCTTAGGTGGGGTCATCGTTTGCTACTTGGCGTTTCCGCTCGGGGCCTTCGTTCTTCGCCTGATCACCACGCCGCGTCGGGGCTTTCATCGCCCCGGTCTCTACGCCGCGCTCGGACTCTCCGTCGAGGGCGCGACGATTGCGCTCGTCGTGGTCACCCTCTTCGGCGTTCCCCTCGCCTACGTCCTCGCGCGATCGACGCGCCGCGTAGCCACCGTGATCGGGGTACTCGTCCAACTGCCGCTCGCGCTGCCACCGCTGATGAGTGGCGTGCTCTTGATTTACGTGGTCGGCCCCTACACCACGCTCGGTCGACTCTTTCACCGTCACCTCACCGAATCAATCGTCGGCATCGTGCTCGCGATGAGCTTCGTCAGCGCCCCCTTTCTTATCGTCGCCGCGCGCGCCGCCTTTCGGGGGATTGACCGCGGGCTCTTCGACGTCGCGACCACGTTGGGCCACGGCGAACTCTCGACGTTCTGGCGCGTGGCGCTACCCGGGGCGCGCGAGGGCGTTCGCGCCGGCATGGTGTTGGCGTGGTTACGCGCCTTTGGAGAATACGGCGCCATCATTTTGCTCGCCTACAACCCCACCACATTGCCGGTCTTCACCTACAACCAGTTCAGCGCGTCGGGGCTTTCGAGCACGCTGGCGCCCACGGCGCTCGCGCTCGCGGTCGCGCTCGGCGTCGTCACGGTGGCGCGACTCGAGTGGCCGTCGCGACCAGGGACCTCGTTGGCCATCACGGACCCGACGGCGCCGACACGCCCCCCAACGAAGCCACGCGCCCTCGTGTTAAACGTCGATCACTGGCGCGGATCGTTTCATCTTCACCTCCACTACGCCGCTCACAGCGCGCGGCTCAGTGTGCTCGGGGCGTCGGGGGCTGGTAAATCGATGCTCCTTCGCAGCCTCGCGGGACTCGAGGGGCTCAAGGCAAACGCCCTGCAGTGGCGTGACGAAAGTGGTGCCGTCACGTCGGCGCCGCGCGTGGGCTACGTCGCGCAGGGCTTCGCGCTCTTTCCGCATTTGCGCGTGCGTGATCAACTGCTCTTCGCGCGCTCGGCCACGCCCTCGCTCGCCGCGTACTGGCGCACTCGCCTGGCGCTCGACGGACTCGAGGGGCGTTATCCGCACGAACTTTCGGGAGGTCAGCGCCAACGCGTGGCCCTGGCGCAAGCGCTGTGCGCCTCGCCCGACGTGCTCTTGCTGGATGAACCATTCTCGGCCCTCGACGCGCCGGTGCGCCACGAGCTGCGTCGGGAACTTCGTCGATTGCAGCACGAAACGGGACTCGCCACGGTGCTGGTGACGCACGACCCCGAGGAGGCCGCCTTCTTAGCCGACGACGTGATTGTCCTCGGTGAGGGTGCCGCGCTCCAGAGTGGGCGGAGTCGCGCGCTTTACACCCGCCCGGCGTCGGCCGAGGTTGCCCGCCTTCTCGGTGTGGACAACCTTCTGCCCGCCACCGTGCGCGCCGCGAATCTGCTCGACGTCGGCGGTCAATCGTTGGCCGTCGCCCCGTTGGCCTGGCCCCCGGGCACCACGGTGACGTGCAGCGTGTGGCCCGAGGACGTCGTCGTCACGCGCGCGGGTACCGACGACGCGTCAGCGAATTTCCTGCACGGCACTCTTCGCGACGTGGTCGACGTCGCCACCGCCGTTGACCTCTTCGTCGAACTCGACGGTGCTGGTGAGGTGCACGCGCGCCAACGAGGCGAGACCTCGCTGGTGATCGGCGAGCGCTGCGCGGTCACCTTTGCGCCCGGGGCACTCACCACGTGGGCGAACAGCGACTCGACGTAAGGGCCCGCGCGCGCCGCTCGTTAAAACTGGGCGGGGATCTCCACGCCGACGTTCGTCGCCTTGACGACGGCGTCGACCACGACGCCAGGAGCCAACTGCAGTTCGTCGGCGGCCTCCCGCGTTATGAGCGAGACGAAGCGATGCGGACCGGCTTGAATCTCGACCTGCGCAACGACCGTGTCCTTGGTCACCTTGGTGACCAGACCAACGAAGCGATTGCGGGCGCTCTGGGCCCGCGGCGCGGTCGTCGTCACCTCCCCCGCGAGGGAGGTGGCCAGAGCGGCCAACGCCTCGCCGTCGAAGTAGCGCCGGTCATCGTCGCCCACCGTTGAGTCCACGCGACCAGCCAGGGCCCAACGGCGAAGCGTGTCCACACTCACCCCGAGCAACGTCGCCGCTTGTCCGATTCGATATTGCGTCACGCCAGCAGACTACGGCGTAGGACCGCGACGACGGTGTTTAACCGCCAATCATGGACATCGATCGGGCGGGGCTAAGAAACGACGGGTCGTTGATCGCGTGACCCGGGTACTTATCCCAGACTGCCTGGCGCAGGAGTCGCGCCACCTCGTCGCGGTCGCCACGACGTAGCGCCTCACGCACCGGCCGCTCCTCGTCGGAGAACAGGCAGTTGCGCAGGTCGCCGTCGGCCGTTAGGCGCAGCCGATTACACGTGCCACAGAAGGGCTGCGTGACCGACGAGATGAGGCCAATCTCGCCGCCCCCGTCGCGAAAACGGAATCGCTCCGCCGGGGCGACGTCGCCGTCGCGCGACAACGCTTCGAGTGGCCAGCGCGCGTGCACGCGTTCGAATACTTCACGTCCGGGCACCAGCTGCGTGCGATCCCACGAACCTTGCGCGTCGAGGGGCATGAACTCAATGAAGCGCACCACCCGACCCGTGTCGCGAGCAAACGCGGCGAAATCTTCAATCTCGTCGTCGTTTTCGCCACGAAGGAGAACGACGTTGATCTTGAGCGGCGCGAGACCAACCTCTTCCGCGACGTCCATCGCGTGTAACACCGTCGCCAAGTCGCCGCGCCGACGAATCGACGAGAAGCGTTCGGGACGCAGCGAATCACAGCTGATGTTGACCCGGGTCATTCCGGCGTCGACCAGAGCGCGCGCGCTCGACGCGAGGGTCATCGCGTTCGTCGTCATCGCGAGGTCGTCAAAACCCAGGCTCTTGAGTCGCGCCACCAAGTCGACCAGTCCGGCCCGCATCAGTGGCTCGCCGCCGGTCAGTCGAATCGAGCGCACGCCGAGCTCCCGCGCGACCGCGGCCACGGCCACGATCTCGTCGAAGCTCAACAGATCGCCGTGAGGTAAAAAACTCATCCCCTCGAGGGGCATGCAGTACACGCACCGTAAGTTGCAGCGATCGGTCACCGAGATGCGTAGATCGTCGTGAATGCGGCCGTAGCGATCGATCAGTGGCCCCGCGCTCGGCGCGGGCTCGGGCGTCGCTATCGGGGTGGCGTTGAGGTGCGCGCGCACCGACAGCTTCACCGGCACGCGACCAAAGGGCAGCGAAGTCGCTGGCGCACCGAGGGCGCCGGACGCCGGTGAGTGCTCAGGCGATGTCACGAATGAGGCTCCTTTGCTCGGGCCCTACTTAGCGCCGTCGTCGTCAGGTCGCCCGTGCCACGACACGCCCGACGTCGCTTGACCCTACCAGTCGAGTCTCGCGACTTCGTAGGCGCACCGTCGTCGCCAAAGGGCGCCGGTTAGCATGCAGTTCGACGGGCGAAGGTACGAAGGATCGAAGGGCGAGACATGGTGAAAAAGCAGTTCACCCACGTCGACAAGGTCGGCCGACTTCGTATGGTCGACGTTTCCAAGAAGCGTCCCACCCGACGAAGTGCCGAGGCGAGCTGTGTCGTACGTACCACCGCCGATCTCTCCGCGCTGACGCCCAACGAGCAAGGTATCGAGCCGATTCACGCCGCACGCTTGGCCGGCGTGATGGCCGCCAAACAGACCGCTGACTTGATTCCCCTCTGTCACCCGCTCGCGCTGAGTGACGTCGACGTGGTGATTACCTCGAGCACCCGGGGGCTCGAGGTGAGCTCGAGTGTCGTCACGGTCGACCACACGGGGGTCGAGATGGACGCACTCACGGCCTGCACGGTGGCGGCGTTGAGCCTGGTTAACGCGCTCATCAAGGATGACCCTCACGCCCAAATCGACGACCTCGCACTCCTACGAAAGACCGGTGGACGATCGGGTGACTGGGGTCGACTGGTCCCGCCCACCTCGACGGGAACCTCGCCCGAATAAAAAGTTGTAACGGCTACGAACCTGGCGAGACTGTAAAGCGCGAGGAGAAGTCCCCTTAGGCTCGCGCACGAGAAGGAAGTAGCCGTGGCCAAAGAGAACGTCAGCCGTGACAAGCCCGTCGCCGTCGGGCGACGATTCTTCCTGGGCGCGGGCGTCCTCGGCGCCCTCGGCGTGGTGTTCGGCGGCAGCGTCCAGAACAAGGTGTCGAGCTCACTCGGCGGTGGTCTCGGCGGGATTCTCCCCTTTGGCGACCGCTTCCGCTACTACACCGTCACGGGTACGTACCCGAAGATCAGCAAGAAGAAGTACCGCCTCGAGGTCAGTGGTCTCGTCGATCGCCCAACGACCTTCACCCTGGCTGACCTTCAGGCGCTGCCCGCGACCGAAATCACGAAGGCCTTCCAGTGCGTCACCGGTTGGCGCGTACCCGACGTGCAGTGGCGCGGCGTGTTACTGGCCGACGTACTTCGTCACGTCGGCGTGCAGTCCAGCGCCGTCGCGTTGACCTTCGAGTCCTACGACGGTACGGACACCGAAAGCCTCACGATCGACCAGGCCAATCTCCCCAACGTCCTGGTCGTGTACGAAATGCTGGGTGCGCCCGTCACGCGTGCTCACGGTGGACCGGTACGCCTGTTCGTCGCGCCGATGTACGGCTACAAGTCACTGAAGTGGCTCTCGGCCATCAAGGTCGTTGACCGCGTCCAACCGGGCTACTGGGAGCAGAACGGCTACCCGGTGAACGGGTGGATCGACGGCACGACCGGTCCGACGAACCACAATCCCCAGCTGGCCTGAGATGAGTACCGCCACCCTGACGCCGAGTTCGTCACGCGTCCTTCGTTTTGACGTTATCCAACGCGTCACGCACTGGGTCAACGCCGCGCTCTTCACCGCGCTCATCATCACCGCGATACCGCTGTTCTACGGATCGCTCTTTGGTGTCGTGGTCCCACGCCACCTCGATCAAGAGATCCACCTGTGGTGCGGACTAGCGCTGCCCTTACCTCTCTTCATCTCGGTGCTGGGACCCTGGGGCGCGAGGATGCGCCGGGACCTGCGACGCGTGAGCTACTGGACCCGCGACGAGTTGGCGTGGCTGCGGACCCTCGGTCGCCGGCCCCTCGACGCCGACAAGTTCAATCCGGGCCAAAAGTTCAATACCTTGTTCGTCGGTGCCTCCAGTTTGATCATGCTCGGTTCGGGCGTCATCTTGCAGTGGTTCCACTTCTTTCCCGTGTCGTGGCGTGGCGGGGCCACCTTCGTACACGACACGTTGGCCTACGTCGTCGTGGCGATGATCGTTGGACACCTCTATATGGCTATGACCCACCTCGACGCACTGGTATCGATATTCAACGGACGCGTCGAGCGCGCGTGGGCGAAAAAGAACGCGCCCGCCTGGGCCCGCGAAATCGACGAGTCGTCCGTTGACCCTTCCCAACGTTGAGGTTCGCTGAGATAAGCACGTCGTACAGAATTCTCTAACTGCTTCGACCGCCCGCAACCAGCGTCGCGGAGGTGAACCGGCGTAGTGAGTACGGTACAACCGTGAAACGCGCGCTCCTCACGGGAATGTCCGGTACCGGAAAATCGACGCTCGTCGCCGCGCTCACGGCACTCGGTCACCGGGCAATTGATACCGACGACGGCTACTGCGTCGAGGCGTCGAACGGCGAGTGGGTGTGGGATGAACAACGAATGGACGCGCTGTTCGCGACGAGCGACGTAGCGAACCTCGTCGTCGCGGGGTGCGCGTCCAATCAGGGTCAGTACTACGACCACTTCGATATCGTCATCTTGCTGAGCGCGCCGATCGATGTCCTCATCACGCGACTCGAACGTCGCACGAACAATCCCTTTGGAAAATCAGAGGACGAGCAACGCCAGGTTCGTCGCGACCTCGCGCTCATTGAACCTCGTCTTCGCGCCATCGCGCACGCCGAAGTCGCCACGAATCGACCGCTGGCCGAGGTGCTCGATGACGTCTTGCGGTTAGTGGATTTTTCGTAGCCGCGAAGCCGCGTACGCCCTCACGTCACGAAGTCGCTCTATCCGCCGGCCATCGCGCCAACGACGATGAAGGGCACGCGCCCGTCGCGTACCGCGTCGGGTAATAACCCGTCGGGATCGTCGTGCGAGTGATCCTCTTCATCAATAAAAAAACGGACGAACGGACGTCGTCGACCCGTCACGGGGTCACGAATCGTTCCTCGCAGCATCGGGTAGTGCGTCTCAATGGCGTCAATCACGGCGTTGGCGCTTACGGGATCGTTCACCGCGAGCGCGACCTCACCCTCGACGCGCGCGAGGTTCTTTAAGTGGGCCGGTAGTAAAACGCGAATCACGCCAGCGTTTGCACTTCCACCGAGAGCACC
>JANWIR010000043.1 GCA_025449805.1 Acidimicrobiales bacterium
GCGACGTGGAAACTACCCGCGTCGCGGTCCAGTCCGCCTTGACGGGTCACTTCGTCGTGTCGTCACTGCACGCGACGGACTCCGTGTCGGCCCTGCACCGCTTCTTGGACATGGGAATCGAGTCGTTCCTCGTCGCGTCGTCGGTTCTTGGCGTCGTCGGCCAGCGCCTGTTGCGTCGAATCTGCCCGTCGTGCAAGACGACCTACACGCCGAGTGACGAAGAGTTGGCGTTCTACGAAGAGACGGGCGCGCCCGCGAAGGACGTGTTCTACCACGGAGCGGGCTGCAACTTCTGTTCGGGTACCGGCTACAAGGACCGCATTGGTGTTTACGAACTTTTGGTGATGAGCCCCGAGATCAAGCGACTCGTCGTTGGTTGGGCGACCCAAGAAGAGATTCGCGCGCTCGCCGTTAAGCAGGGCATGCGCACCATGCGCCAAGAGGCAATCAATCTCGTGCACGATGACGTCACGACAGTCGCCGAGGTCATTCGGAGCGTGTACACGCTATGAGCGTGATGACGCGGAGCGACAAGAAAGCCACGAAAGCGTCCGAGAAGGCTACGAAGCGAACGCAAAAGCGGCGCGCGAAGAACGCGTCGGTCGCGAAGAAGTCTCGTAAATCGAAGAAGAAGGTCAAGCCGCGTAAGCCAACGTTGTTCAAGTACCACTACGAGGCATTGAACGAATCGGGTAAAAAGGTCTCGGGCAACGAGAAGGCCGTCTCGGCGGGCGCCTTGCACCTGGGACTCGTGCAACGTGGCCTGCAGCCACTCGACGTTCGAAAGAAGAAGAACCCCCTCAAGTTTGAGATCACCAAGAAGAAGGTGCCGCGCGAGGAGATCATGAACTTCTCGCGCCAACTGGCGGTCTTCATGAGGGCCGGTATTCCCATCATGGAAGCCCTCGAGGTCATCGTCGACGAGACCCAGGGCAAAATGCTGAAGGAAATTCTCTACGACATGATCGAGAGTTTGCGCAGTGGTGACACGTTCGCGGTGGCCGCGAAGGCGCACCCCGAAGCTTTTCCGAACTACTTCGTCGGCATTCTCGAGTCGGCGGAACTCACCGGCAACCTCGACTCGGTGCTCAATCAGCTCGCCGACTATATCGATCGCGACGTCAAGGCCCGCGGCAAAATTACGGCCGCTTTGATTTATCCCATGGTGGTTGCGGGAATGAGCGTCGTCACCATATTGGTATTGGCCGTCTTCGTCATGCCGCGTTTCGTCGTCTTCTTCGCCTCACTGCACGCAAAATTGCCTTTCGTTACTCAATTGATGTTGAACGCGTCGTCGTTCGTCTCGACGAACTGGTACGAGTTACTGGCCGGCGCGCTCTTCGTGACGATTTCGTTCATGACGCTTCGTCGCACGGACGGTGGTCGGCGGCGCCTGGACACCATTTTGCTTCGCCTGCCCGTTGTGGGCGAGATAACGAAAACGGCGATTTTGGAGCGAGTCTGTCGGATCCTGGCGTCGTTACTGCGCGCCGGCGTCGACCTTCCGCAATCCATGAACGTGACGGCCGATTCGTCGAACAACTACGTCTATCGCACGGCCCTGTTGGATATCCGCGAAGAGATGATGGAAGGTCAGGGGTTGGCGGAGCCCCTCGCGCGCACCGGTCTCTTCCCAAGTGCTGCCAAGCAGATGTTTCGCGTGGGCGAGGAAACGGGCACGCTCGACCAGCAACTCGAAGTCGCCGCGGAGTACTACGGCCGGGAGCTCGAAACCAAGGTAGATAAAGCCACGTCGCTCTTCGAGCCCGCCATCATCATCGTCATGGGCGTCGTGGTGGGCTTCGTGGCGGTCGCGCTGATTTCCGCCATGTACGGCATCTACAACCAGGTCAAGGTCAACTAATGACTGGCCCGTTGCGGAACGCGGCCACTCACGCAAGGATCGTCCAGCGCTGGGTGTTGAGAATGCGCCACATTCTCGCGCTGGAACGACCACGCACGCGAGGCGACGAGGGCATGACGTTGGTCGAACTTTTAGTGACCATGCTGGTGTTGCCCGTCGTTATTGGCGGACTGGCGTTCGGACTGGTCGCTGTCTTTTCCCTGCAGTCGACGGTGTCGGGTCGCGTGATCGATTCGGGCAACGCCCAGACCCTCTCCGCGACGTATATCAAAGACGTTCAGAGCGCGCAGGTCCTTACGGACAATCCTTCACCCAGTTGCGGTGTCGGCAACCAACTCCTTGGTGTTGCGTGGGGCGCCACGTCGTCGGGATATTTGAATTACGTCTCGTATAACGCGATTCAAAATGGAACTTCGGCGACGTACTCGTTGAGTCGCGATCTTTGTTACGACGCTCCGTCTTCCGTGCCGACCTCGAGCCAGCTAGTGGCCACGGACCTGTCGTCCGCGAGTGCCGCCTCGACACCGACGCTGACGTGTGCTCCTTCACAAAGTAACTGCGCGAGTCAGGCGCGCACGGCGTGGGTCGCGGCTTCGGGCGTCGCCAAGGTTGCCTTCACCGTTACCGAGACCCAAAGCAATATCACGGCCTCAACGGCGGCCTTCGAGTTCGCCCTGACGGCGACGCCTCGTAGTTTCAGTGAAGCAGTGAACCCGGCGACGCTGCCGACGTTCTCACCCTTTTCGTTGCTGAGCAAGACCTCGTGTACGGCGCTGACGATGGCCAACAATTCGGTGCTGTCAATCAACGTCGGCACCGGTACGGGCAATGGTTCGCTCGGAGTGTCCTCAACGTGTTCGGGCTCGGTTTCGGTGAGCAACAACGCGACGTTAAAAGCGGCCAGTGTCAATACTTCCAATCCGTCGCTCAACTCGCTCACCGGGCCAGGGTCCTATCCGAGTACCGAGTACTACGCGAGCCAGGTTGGCGACCCTTTCGCGACGCTCGCACCCCCCGCGGACCCCCCGAGTGGTGGCACCACCGTTACCTGCACGCAGTCGGGGAACACGTACACCTGCCCGCCGGGCAACTACGCGACGAACCCGGGACTCTCGTTTGGTAGTGGCGCCTCCGTACAGTTCACGCCCGGTGGAACCTTCTGGTTCGAGAACGGACTTAGTCTTTCAAACAACGTCAACGCAACGTTCGCGACCGGAACGTACATCTTCGACGCCAGTGGTACCTCCGCGTCACTTTCAACCTCGAACAACACCACGATTAACGCTACGAGTGGCGTGTTGTTCTACGTTCACTCCGGCGCCGTTACCTTTGGCAACAACGCCGTTATTAACGTACGAGGGCTCGCGCAGTATGACTTCGTGGCGATATGGGACGCCGGCGCCTCGGGTTCCACGAATCCCATGACGCTGGGAAATAACGGTTCGGCGGGCTATGGGTATGGCGGAATCTACGTCCCGAATGGCCAGGTGATCATGAACAACAACGGCACGGTGACCGCGGCGTTTTTGGTTACCAACACCGCCACTATTTCGAATAACGTCTCGCTCAACATCACGTCGCCGTGAGCCAGTGGCGACAAGGTCGGGTCCGCCAGACCCCTCCAGAAGGAGCGGGCCGCGTGGCGATGCACGGCGAGGACGGCGACACGCTCGTCGAGGTACTACTCGCACTCATCGTCATGAGCATTACGGTCGTTAGTCTCTTGCTCGCGTTTTCGACGGCCTTTACGGCATCGGCGACGCACCGCAACCTGGCCGTCACCGACACGGTGCTGCGCAGCGTGACCGAGCAGATCTACGCCGCGTTCCAACAGACACCGTCGAGCGCGTACGCCGCTTGTCCCACGGGTACGACGGCGTACTACAACTCGGTGTTGGCGAGCGCACTCACACCACCGCCGCCCTACGACACCACCTACAGCAGTTCCATTACCGACGTGTCGTACTGGAGCGGCTCAAACTTTTCGCTCACCCCAAGTACGTGTACCAGTGGCGCGACCGTGCCTGAGCAGTTGACCGTGAACGTCGCGGGACCGCGTGGGGCCAGTGAGTCGACCGTGTTCGTCGTGTCAGGTTCGGGTCAGATCATCGTGGCACCCTCCGTACAACTGAATGCTCCCGCGATTTCGAGCGTGATCGCGCCGAGCACATTCTCGGGTGGACTCGCGATCACCTTTAGCGCGTCGTCGAATGCCCCCGCGGGTCAGTCGTACACAGCACAAGCGTGCCTCGACGCCGCCAAGACCGTGAAGTGCGTGTCGGACCCTTCGTACCAATCGGGAGTGGGAATCTACGGACTAATTCCGGGGACGACGTACTACGTCACGGTGAGTGCCGACGCGTCGACGGGTTTTTTAGCCGCCACCTCCGCGGTGACGTCGGCGACCTCGAGTGGCGCGGCGACGTCGCCGACGGTTACGTCGGTCGTACCCTCCTCGAGCGCCGCGGGCGCGCTGGTCGTGAGCTACGTCGGGCTCACCACTCCGCCGTCTGGCCAGACGTACTCGGTCCAGGCGTGCACCGACAGTTCGATGACCCTCGGGTGTGTGACGCACGCCAACTTCGCTTCGGGAGGACAGCTCACGAGCCTCGACGCCGGCACCCGCTACTACGTCATTGTCACCGCCGACGCGAATGGTCCAAACCCCGCGTCGTCGTCGGTCGTTTCGTCGCCCGCCGCGATGGCGACGGTGCAGCTCAGCGCCCCGAGTTCACTCGCGGGCGCGTCGTCGACGACCACGGCGGGCGTCGTGGACGTTTCCTTCGCCGCGCCGACCAACGCTCCCTCAAATCAGCGGTACTCGGTCCAGGCGTGCACGAATATTGCGATGACTACAGGCTGCGTGAGCCAGGGTTCCACTTACAGCGGCGCGCAGATAACTGGTCTCACGGCGGGAACCGCCTACTACCTCACCGTGAAGGCGACGTCGTCGACCGGCTACCTGAGTGCTACTTCGGCCGTGTCGAACGCCGTCAAAGCGACGATTGCCCTAAGTTCCCCCTCGATTTCCTCCACGTCGAGTCCCTCAAGTAGAACTGCCACCGTCGCCTTTAGCGGTTCGTCGAACGCGCCCAGTGGGCAGACTTACCACGTGACGTTCTGTACGAATTCATCAATGACCGTGGGATGCACCACCGTGAATTCGTACACCTCAGGAACGTCGGTGTCGGGGCTGACGTCGAGTGTGACGTATTACGTAGTGATCACCGCCGACGCGTCGGCGGGTTACCTCTCCGCGAACTCAACGGTGAAAAGTGTCGTTGTTTCGTAAGCAAATTTCCGTTCACGGCGCCGGTCATCGTGACCGAGATCGTGTAGCGCGCGATGATCGCGGAAGTTCACTCGTTCTCGCGATCATCTTCCTCACGATCGTCAGTGTCGTTATGGTGGCGCTTGTTGAGTGGGTCGGCGCTGACCTCCGCAACACGGCGCGGTTCACGGCCGCGCAGTCGTTTCAGTCGACGGCGAACAGCGCTGCCGAGATTGCGTTGCAAAACGTTCGTTACAACTTCATGGCGCCCACCTTGAACGCGTCGCCTCCGGCTCCGTGCTGGACCACTTCGCCGAGTCCATCGCTGCTGTCACTGAACGCGCAATCGGTCGACGCCTGGTGCGCCACGCAGTGGACCACGGGGGCAACGCAGTCGCGCACCGTGACCATCTCCGTATGCCTCAGCACCCTGAGTGCCGGCGCGTGCGCCGCGGCACCATTACTTCAGGTAATCGCCACCTTCGGTGATTTTGAAAAGACCACCGGCATTGCGTCGTGCAGTCCCGTCACCACGGCGGTCTCGTCGGCGACGACGACCTGCGGCACCACAATGGTCGTGAACTCGTGGGCCTTTGGCGCGACGCCGCCTGCCGTCACTTCCGTAATCGACGTGAGCGGTTCGTGTGGCGCCGGAAAAGCCATACAGATTACGGGTTCGCAACTCACGGGCGCCACCGCGGTCTCGTTCGTATTGACGACGGGTCTCGCCACTAACCAGGTCTATTCGGCGTCGAGTTTTAGTGTCGTGAGTGACACGACCATCCACGCGTGCACCCCGAGCGTGGGCTCAGGTAGCGCGTACGTCGTCGTGACCTCGCCGGCAGGGTCGAGCGCCTACGGCCCGACGTACGCGTACTAGTCGTCATCATTCGCGTTGCGTGACCCAGCGTGAGTTGCGCGTGACGTGAGTATCGCGTGAGGTGAGTAATGCGTGACGTGAGTGGCACGCGAGTTGGGTAACTACTGGTTGTGTTTGAAGTCTCGTCGAACCCAATTGGTAGTGCGCGGAAAATTGTGATCATTACTTTGTAACAGTTATGAACTGTCGTGCCGTAGTGAATGTTGATTATCAAATAAAGGCGATGTGACCTATGGCTATTGAAAGGGTGTGACGTTAGTCTCATCAGCACGCACGGAGGTGATACCGAAAGTCGGTTCGCCTATCGACGAAAGTGGGTTGTGAATGAAAGCTCTGTATCAGCAAATCAAGCGTCGTCGTGAAGCCGACGGATTGAACAACAACGCGGGTTTCACCTTGATCGAACTTTTGATCGTGATTGTTGTCCTCGGTATCTTGGCCGGCGTCGTGATCTTCGCTCTTGGTGGTGTCACGGGTAAGAGTGCGATTTCGGCCTGCAAGGCCGACGGCGCGACCGTGGCGACGGCGATCTCGGCGTTTGAAGCTCAGAATCCTGGCGTGGCGGTCACCGTAGGTACCACCGGTTCAGCGGGCGGACTCCTCGGCAACACGTTGGGTGGCCCGTACCTGCAGTCCTTCCCGGCGAACTACGCGCACTACACGTTCGCTCTAGCCGACGGTACGAGTTCCTACATCACGACGGGGTCGACCGCTCTGTCGCCGTCACCCGCGGCGGGAACGCTGCTCGTGAACACGAACGCGTCGACGCACGGCACCGGTGGCGCCTTGCCGGCCGACCCGGGTTGGGCGATCTACACGCCGTCTGCGTGTGACAGCGTTCAATAAGCTTTAGTCCCCCCAAACGACGCTGCCCGGCCCTGGTGGCCGGGCAGCGTCGTATGGTGACGGTATTGAGAACGAGAAAGTGGATTCACGAACGTGGCAACGGACATTTCATTGGAACCATGGCTTGAGACACTTTGGAGTCGCCGCGGCAGTGACCTCCTGCTCGTCGGTGGGTCGTCGCCACGCATTCGCGTGAGTGGTCGGCTGGAGCCGATTGACGGTACGCGCGCCCTCGAGGGTCACGAAGTGCATGAACTCGCGTGGCCATTGTTGAATGATCAACAGCGAGCACACTTCGCGGAGTTTCTCGACGTTGACTTCGCTTTTTCTTGGCGCGATCGCGCCCGTATTCGCGGCAGCATCTTTACCCAGCGAGGTGAAACCGCGCTCGCCCTTCGCATGATTCCCGCCGACATTCCTACGATGGAGCAGTTGCACCTGCCGAGTGCCGCTGACATGGTTGTCAAGCAGCCCCGCGGTTTCGTGCTGGTCACGGGGCCGACGGGGTCGGGCAAGTCGACCACCCTGGCGGCCATTATCAATCGCATCAACGAGACGCGACCCGCGCACATTCTGACGATCGAAGACCCCGTCGAATACGTGCACCATCACAAGATGTCGGCGGTGTCGCAGCGTGAAGTTGGTTTGGACAGCCCCTCGTTCGATCGCGCTCTACGCTCAGCACTTCGCGAAGACCCCGACGTGTTGCTCGTTGGTGAGATGCGAGACCTCGATTCAATCCAAATTGCCTTGACGATGGCGGAAACGGGCCACTTGGTCTTCGCGACGTTGCACACGAACGACGCGCCCCAAGCCGTTGACCGAATCATTGACGTATTTCCGCCTGAACGCCAAGAACAGACGCGCGTGCAGATTGCGTCATCACTCAATACCGTCATTGCTCAACGATTGGTTCCCAAAATTGGTGGGGGGATGGTCGCCGCCTTCGAGGTCTTGGTCGCGACGAGTCCTGTCAGAAACCTGATTCGAGAAGGTCGGGCGAGTCAGTTACCGAACATCATGTTTACGAGCTCGAAAGACGGAATGCAGACACTCGAAACGGATCTGGCTCGCCTTATTAAAGAGGGCCAGATCACTTTCGAAGACGCCATGGACGTCACGGGTCGCCCCAAGGAACTCGTGCGCTCGCTCGAGCAAATGGGCATCACGACACCGAAGGGATAGTTTTTGTGGCACTTCGTCGTGGTCCGGTACTGCCGTATTCCGTCGTGGCGGGAGCGACGCCGTGGGGCACACGATGGGTGGTGGCCAGCGCCAAACTGACCGGCTCGGTCTTTGCGCCCGAACCACCGAAGTTGTACGACTCATTTCAAGAGGTACTCAGCGAGCACCCCTCGTTCGCGGCGATCGTCGTGAATTCGCCCGTGGGCTACCTCGACGGCGCCGAACCGACGCTGCGCCACTGTGACGTCGCCGCCAAGAAGATGCTTGGTCGTCGAGGGATGACGGTGCGTCGCGTTCCCTCCCGGGCCACCTTGGTTGAACATCAAGACGCGAGTGTCGATCGACTCGACGCGGTGACCTCGATGAAACTTCCGGTGATGATGGAAGTAGCCAGTGAGATGTCCCCGTACCGGCAACGTCAAGTCTTCGAGGGCCACCCCGAGTTGAGCTTCTTTCTCTTGAATCAAGAGCAACCTCTGCAATATTCCAAAGTGAAGCAGATGGGCCGCGACGAACGGCGCGAGATTCTCACGCTCAAGATTCGTGGCATCGAAAAGATCACGGACGCGGACATTGCGCCACGCCAGCATCTGCTCGACGCTGCGGCCCTACTCTTTAGCGCGCGCCGCGTGTTTCGTCACGCGGCGAAACGACTGCCAGAAGAAGCCCAGTGGGACAGCGAAGGACTTCGCATGGAGATTGTCTACTAACACCGTCGTGCGAACGCTCGACGACGGGTGAGTCGGTGCAGCGTTTGGTGGCGCGCGAAACTCGTGCATCGTTCCCATGCCGGCACGCGCGACGCCGTACCGGCACTGCCGTGACCTAGTGGACGGCCAGTGAGGATAGAAGGGGAGTGGCGAACACGAGTGAGGCCAGGGCTCCGGCGGACAGAAAAACTCCGTAGGGAATCCTCGAGGTGCGCCCGAGTTTCCCCAGAGCCATGAGTACGAGACTCACGACGAGACCAATCAAGTTGGCGGCGAAGAAGCCCAGTACGACGTGACCAAGGCTCAACCAGCCAAGGGCGAAACCTAAGACCAGTGAAAAGCGAACGTCGCCAAAGCCCAGCCACCTCGGATTAATGAGATTGAGGAGGA
>JANWIR010000044.1 GCA_025449805.1 Acidimicrobiales bacterium
CGCCCTGAGTCGTGGCGTAGCCCGCGACGTCGATGTTGGTCTTCACCGTGAAGGGAACACCGTGGAGCGCGCCCAGCGCGTCACCGGCGCGCTGACGGTGGTCGGCCCGGTCCGCTTCGGCGAGTACTTCCTCGGGCCGAACTTCGACCACCGCGTTGACGGCCGCGTTGACCTGATCGATGCGTTCGAGAAAGGAAACGGCCAGTTCGCGAGCGCTGAGCTCGCCACGCGCCACTAAGTCCGCTAACGCACCCGCTGAACTACGCCAGAACTCCTCCGCCACGCGACCTCCCCGTCCCGCGGTCAGTCTGCCACGTGGCGCTACCGGGGACGACTCAGCCGAAGCGTCCGAGGGTGTAGTCCAGCGTCCGCGAATCGTCGGGGTTGTTGAAGATCTTCTCGGTGGTGTCGAACTCGATGAGCTCGCCCGTGCGGTCCTCGCCCATCAGCAAGAAGGCGCAGTCGTCCGAAATTCGTGCGGCCTGTTGCATATTGTGCGTAACGATGACGACCGACACCCGGCTCTTCAAGGTCGTCATGAGCTCTTCAATACGCAACGTCGCGATGGGGTCAAGGGCTGACGTCGGTTCGTCCATCAACAGAACTTCGGGGTCCATCGCCAGAGCGCGCGCGATGCACAGGCGTTGTTGCTCGCCGCCCGAGAGGTTCGAGGCCGGGACTTTCAATCGGTTCTCGACACTCTCCCAGAGTGCGGCACTACGCAGCGAACTCTCGGCCGCCGCGTCCAGGAGTGACTTCTTCTTGATCCCGTTGAAGCGAAGTCCCGAAATCACGTTGTCGTAGATGGACATCGTCGGGAAGGGGTTCGGACGCTGGAAGACCATGCCGACGCGAGCGCGCAACTCCGTTGCCGTGATGTCACCCCGGTAGACGTCGACACCCTCGAGCAGAATCTCACCGGAGACCTTGGCGCCCGGCGTGAGGTCGTGCAAACGATTGAGCGCTCGCAACAGCGTGGTCTTACCCGAGCCCGACGGCCCAATCAGACTGGTCACGCGGTTCTTACCGACGTCGAAAGTGCAGTTGCGCACGGCCGTGCGCCCGTTAAAGGACACGGCCACGTTGCGTAGCTGCATGGCCGCCGGTCCGGACGACGTCGAGGTGGCCGCGGTGGCCTGCGATTGAATGTCTGCCATGATCTCCTGCTCCATTATTTAACCTGCTGCTTTCTCGACGCCCAAATCCGGGCACTCAAACTCAATACAAAAACGAAGGCCACCAGGACTAACGCAACGCCCCAGACCTGCGCGCGCTGCGCGGGCCATTCGGACTTCGCGTTCTCGTAGATCGTGAGTGGTAGCGCTGACACGGGGTTGAGCGGCCGCCACTCGTTAAGAAAACCGCCGCCGATGACGAGCAGCACCGGCGCGGTCTCACCGACCGCGCGCGATACGGCGAGGATGGCCCCCGTGACGATGCCCGTCAGGGCCGAGGGCAACACCACTTTCAAACTGATCTTGTGCGGCTTCGCCCCAAGGGCGAGACCCGCCTCGCGCAACGTGTGCGGCACGCTGCGCACCGCGATCTCGGTCGAAATGACGATGACCGGCAACATCAACACGGCCAGCGCGAACGACCCCGCCAAGGCGGTAAAGCCCAGGTTGAGGTCGTGGACGAGGAAGGAAAACGCGAAGAGTCCCATCAGAATCGACGGTGCGCCCGCCATCGTCTGGGCGACCACGCGCAACGACGTGGCGAACTTGGTCTCGTTCTCCGCGAGGTACACACCCACCAAGATCCCGAGGGGGATCGCCAGGATCGAGGCGTACAAGTTGAGCGCCAGACTCCCCACAATGGCGTTGGACACGCCGCCAACGATGTTCGGCGTCACCAACGTGGGCGTCTGGGGTAACTGCGTAAAGAACGCCGCGTTCAGTGTTGGAATGCCGTTGCGCAAGAGCACAATGATCAACAAGACCAACGGCACCGCGGCCACGCTCAGCGCCACGAGTGACAACACCATCATCACGCGCGAAATGAATTGACGACGCGCGCGCGTGTTGTTCGCGATCCGCCGGATCTCGCCGCGCATTTCGTGACCGACTTCGAGCGGACCGACCAAGTTCGTGAGATCGCTCATACCAGGGCCAGCAATCGACGTTGACGGTTTACGAGTGAGCGACTCAACAGTGAAAGACCGAAGTTCAGGAGCATCAACAACACGCCCAACGCCATGAGCGCGGGGATCTCCGTACTCTGGGACTCACCAAACTGTGTCGCGATCCAGGCCGCGATCGAGGTCCCCGGGTAGAGCAAATGGAACTGCGCGTTCGCGACGCCACCGGCGACGAGTGCCACGGCGACGGTTTCGCCCGTTGCTCGCGCCAGCGACAGAAACGTCGCGCCGAGCAGTCCGACCTTGGACGTTGGAATGACCACTTCGCGAATGACCTGCCAGCGCGTCGCACCGAGCGACAAGCTGGCCTCGACGAGGTCTTGGGGGACGACGGCCAACACTTCGCGGCTAATCGCCACAAAGGTGGGCAGGATCATGATGCCGAGCACCACTGACGCCAGGAGCAACGAGGTGCCGAACTCCTGACCGGGATTTCCGAAAATTGTCGTCGCGAAGGGCCACGAATTGAGCCAGGGGTTGACCGTGTTCTGCATCCACGGGGCAATCACTAAGAGGCCCCAGAGGCCGTAGACGATGCTCGGGACCGCGGCCAACAGTTCGACCAACGTGGCAACCACGTTGCGCAGTCGTCGAGGAATGACGAAGACGATCGCGATCGAAGTTCCGAGTCCAATAACGATCGCAATGAGAAGAGCGATGAGCGAGGTCTCAACCGTGCCGGTGATCATCGCGAGTCCACCGAAGGGGCCGACCGGAGCGTTCCAGCCCTTACCCCAGAGCAACGTTCCCGCGTGGTGCAACCACATCGGCAGCGAACTCCACAGAATGGTGCCCACGAAGCCGACGCTAACGACGGCAAAAAGCACCGCCGCCACAATGAGCAAGTTGCGGTACCACGAACGCGAAGTAGTGGCGGAGTTGAACTCCGCCACTACTTCGTCGTCGCGACGAAGTTCAGAAGGTACGCGTGCCATTAGCCGCTATCTCTTCCTTCCTCGATCGTTCCTTAACAACGGGTACTAGGACTTCTGGTTGACGCAGACCGTACCGTTGGCGGTGATGGTCTGGAGCTGCTGGCGAGCGTACTTCTGAACCGGTCCGGGCAGTGGCACGTAGCCCTCGGCCGCGGCGTACTTGTTCTGGGCGTAGTGGCTCTCCCAGTCGAGGTACTTCGTGATTGCCTCACAGGTGGTCAAGCTCGTCTGCGCCTTTGGCACGATGGCCCAGCTGTACGTGGCCAGGGGCCAGACGTTGTTACCGGGCTCGTTGGTGATCGCGAAGTTTGACGGGGAGACACTGGTACCGGCGGCCGCGGCGGCGTTGGCGATGTTGGCCAACGTCGGCGATAGCCACTGACCATTCTTGTCTTGGAGTTGGGCCACTTGAATCGCGTCGTTGCCGGGGATCAACACGTAGCTGTACTCCACGTAACCGATCGATCCGAGGGTGTTCACAAGGCCCTGGGCCATGGCGGCGTTGTTGGCCACACCGTTGATGTTGGTCGCGCCCCAAGCGCCACCGTTACCCTCCATCGGGCTGCCACCGTTCGGCGCGTGGCCGGAGTTACCCGCTTGGTAGAGGTAGTACGTGAAGGCTTCGGTCGTGCCCGAGCCGGCGTTGCGGTAGAGCACCTTGATGGTGTCGCGCGCTTCGTTGTTCGTGGCGAGCGAGAGAAGGGCCTTACCGACCTTGGAGGACGCGCCACCGTTGGTGGCGACAATTGCGGGGTCCGACCACAGCGTGATCTTTCCGTCGTAGATCTGCGCAATTTCGCTGGCGGTGAGCTTCACGTTGTTGTCGAAACCGGCGCCGAGGTTGTACCCGACGACCGCGCCACCGAGCGCGTAAGGAACTTGGGCGAAGTTGGACTCGACCGCGCCGCTGGGCAACGTGCCCGCCGCCGCGTTAATCGGCACGTCCGAGAAGCCGATGCTCAAGGAACCGTTGGCGATTCCCGAACGACCACTACCGGACCCGGCCGCGGGGTAGGCACTGAACGAGACGTTGCCGTTCGCGGTGTAACCGGTCGAGCCACTCGTGGTCACGCCAACCAAGGGCGCGTCAAAGGAAGAGCCGTTAATCGACAAGGTGGAGGTGCCAGGAACCTTCAGGTCGATGTCGCCCGAAATATTCGTTCCCTGCAGACTCGGCTTGACGCGCGAGAAGCCCTTCGGGCAGGCCTTCGTGGCCACCTTCTTGGTCTTGAGCGCTGTCGCGGTGAGCTCGTAGCAAGTGATCTTCTTGTGCATCGCGGTGGCGCCGGCCGGCAGGGCCACAATCGTCGCCACACCCGACACGGCTATTGCCATCGCGGCGAGTGTTCTGAGTGAACTCTTCATTCTTGGCTTTCCTCCTAGAGAAAGTGACGCAGTTGGCTCGAAAGTGCGAAGGTCGTACTTCGAGACAGGGTCAAACTAAAGAACCCAGGTAATCGGAAGGTGATGAAATTCACCCCTAAAGATGAACTCCAGGAGAAAACTGCACTTTACGTGACGCACGTCCTATAAAACCTGATCAAAAGGGGTTCGATTTGGCGATTCGCGTCAATGCGTTTCCCGTCACGCGTCCGAATTTTGATCTAGGTATAGCGAACGTGTCACTCTAAGCTCACTTGTTCCTTCAATGACGATGGTTTCAGTCCAAGGGTCCGAGGACGCCAGAGCGGTAATGCGTGCGACAAAGTACCTGGTAGTGGACGGTGCCCTCATCGACGTCACCAATGACGAACTGACTCCCCTCGCGCGCGACGACGCCGTTCACCACCCGCGCGTTGCAGCGACCCTTTTGGCCGCACCAGCACGACGAGGTAAGAGGAAGTTCGTGCGCCCAATCGGCAATCGCGAAGAGTCGCGCCGAACCGGGAAAGATATTGAGCAAGAAGTCGGCCGACAGACCAAACGCGTGGACGTCAACGTCGTGTTCGTCAACCA
>JANWIR010000045.1 GCA_025449805.1 Acidimicrobiales bacterium
ACGTGATTTCAAAGGCCTCCAGCAGTTCTTCTTGCAACGTGGGTGCCGTGATGGGCACACTAACTTCGACCCGGCGGTCGAGGTTGCGCTCCATCAGGTCGGCCGATCCGATGTACATCGAAAAGGCCGGATCGCCGGGTCGTCCAAAGATGAACACGCGCGAGTGTTCGAGGAACTCGCCAACTAAGGAGTGCACTTTGATGTGCTCCGACAGACCCGGTACACCCGGTCGCAGGCAGCACAAGGTCCGCACCACCAGACGTATCTCCACGCCGGCATTGGACGCCTCATAGAGCGCGTCGATGATCTGTGGATCGGTGAGGCCATTGACCTTCATGTCGACGCGTCCGCGAGGTCCGAGATCGCGCTGCTGGTTAATCAACTCAATGATTTTCGTTCGTGTCGACAGTGGTGAGACCACAATTTTGGCGTAATCACCAATACGCGCGAATCCGGTGAGGTAGTTAAAGAGCTCACCGACGTCACGGGTGATCGCCGGGTCACAGGTCAACAGTCCGAAGTCTTCGTAGACGCGCGCGGTGCGGTCGTTGTAGTTTCCCGTTCCGATGTGGACGTAGCGCGCGGTGGTGTCGCCTTCACTGCGCAGCACCAACGCAATTTTGGAGTGGGTCTTAAGACCAACGATGCCGTAGACCACGTGCACTCCGGCGTCTTCGAGCGCCTTCGCCCACTCAATGTTGGCGGCCTCGTCGAAACGGGCCTTCAACTCAACGAGGGCGACAACCTGTTTGCCTCGCTCGGCCGCCTGAATGAGTGAGGCCACAATGGGCGAGTCGCCCGAGGTTCGGTACAGCGTCTGCTTGATCGCGACAACTTTGGGATCAAGTGCGGCCTGCGCGATGAACATCTCGACCGAGTCGGTGAATGATTCGTACGGGTGGTGCAACAGAACGTCGCCTTCTCGAATTACCGCGAAGATATCCCCTACGTGATCACCATCCAACAGACGCTTGGGGGTCAGTGGCGACCAACCCTCCCCCTTCAAGTCGGGTCGGTCGATCGCGTAGAGGCTCCAAAAATCGTGCAGTCCTAATGGTGCGTCGGTGACGTAGACGTTGGATCGGTCAATGTCGAGCTGGTCGACCAGCAGTTCCAAGAACTCCTCGGACATCCCACGTTGGATCTCAACGCGCAGCGCTTCGCCGAAGCGCCGTCGACGCAATTCCACTTCGAGCGCCACCATTAAGTCATCCGCCTCGTCCTCTTCGAGCGTGAGGTCGGCGTTGCGCGTCACGCGAAAGAGGTCCGCTCGACCAATCGTCATGCCGGCGAAGAGTTGGTCAAGGTGCGCAATAATCAGATCCTCGAGCAGACACCAGCGACCTTCGCCGACTGGCAAGAATCGCGGCAATGAGCTCGGCACCTTGACGCGTGCGCTGCGTTCCGCGCCGCTGACTTCGTCGCGGACGCTGACCGCAATATTCAGTGAAAGATTCGAGATCATCGGGAAGGGATGACCGGGGTCGACCGCGAGTGGTGTCAATACGGGGTAGACGTTCTCCTCGAAATAGCGCGCGAGCGAGGCCTTGGTCGCGTCGTCGAGGTCCCGGTAGTGCACGACCGACAAGTCGTGGCGCGCCAGGGTCGGCAAGAGATTGTCCAAGACCACCCGGTCTTGTCGCTCCATCAACGTCAGCACGCTCTCACGAATCGCCGTGAGCTGTTGACGAGGCCGCACCCCGTCAACCGACGGCGTCTGGACCCCGGCCGCGACCTTGTCCTCGAGGCTGACTACGCGCACCTGAAAGAACTCGTCGATCATGTCTGCGAAAATTGCCACGAACTTGCAGCGCTCGAGAATTGGCAGACCCTCGTCCTCAGCCAGGTCGAGCAGACGGGCGCCAAAGGCCAGGCGTGACAACTCTCGGCTCGAGAATCGCTCAGGCCCGAAGGCCACCACCTCATCGCTCACGACGCTTAACACTCCCGCTGACTTGAGTTCATTTCGTTCCATGCTACGACTACTGTTTGAACGTGGCGAAACACGCAACGTCGGTACGTGGACGCCCCAGCAACGCGCGATGGACCGAGCTCAGTTTGATGATCCTCGCCTGGATTGTCACGACGGCTTTCTACGTACTGGCGTCGCTCGGCGCGCAGGGACACATGCCGCCACGTCTCTGGCTCTTTCTCGCCTCGATCGTCTCAATCTCACTCGTCATGCACGTCGCGATTCGCCGTTACGCGCCCAACGCCTCCGAGATTCTGTTACCCGTCGCGACGCTGCTCAACGGCATCGGCTACGTCGAGATCGCTCGGTGGAACCCCGCGCGAGCGGGCTACCAGGCGATGTGGTTCTTTCTGAGCGCTCTGGCGCTCGTCGTCGTTCTCAAAGTTGTGAAGCGCGTCCGCGACCTCGATCGCTACCGTTACCTCACGTTGTGCGCGGCCGTTGGACTGTTACTGGCGCCGCTGGTACCCGGCGTTGGCCTCACGATCTACGGCGCACGACTATGGGTCCGGGTAGGTCCTATCTCGTTTCAGCCAGTCGAGATTGCCAAGATGCTGCTCGTCTTTTTCTTCGCCTCATATTTTTCGTCGAATCGCGAACTGCTCTCGACACCCACCCAGCGCATTGGTTCGCGCAGCATCGTCGCGCCGAAGGTGCTGTTGCCCATCTTGGTGGCGTGGGGGTGCGCCATGGGCATTCTCGGGGCGGAGAACGACATTGGCTTCGCCCTCCTATTGTTCGCGCTCTTTATGTCCCTGTTGTGGGTAGCTACTGGTCTCAAGTCTTACGTCGTGTTGGGCGTGGGGCTCTTCGCGGGCGGTGCCTTCTTCGCCGCCAAGTTCTTTTCCCAGGTGCAGAGTCGCGTCGGGCTCTGGCTCGATCCGTGGTCGTCCGCGCACATGGCGTACTCGCATCAACTGGCCTACGGGTGGTTCTCCCTCGCCGCGGGCGGGGTGACGGGTACCGGCCTGGGGCTCGGCCAGTCGGGCAACGTCCCCGAAATCACGTCGGACATGATCTTTGCCGCGGTGGGCGAAGAGCTCGGACTCCTCGGTCTCGTGGTCGTGGTGGCCCTCTTCGTGGTGTTCGTCGCGGAAGGCTTTCGCATTGCCCAGGGTGCGCACTCCGATTTCACGCGCCTGACCGCGACGGGGCTGTCGGCCCTGATGGGCTTTCAGGCGTTTTTCATCATGGCCGGCGTTTTGCGACTTCTGCCTCTGACGGGCATCACGTTGCCCTTTATGGCGTACGGCGGATCGTCCCTGTTCGCTAACTATCTCGTGGTCGCGCTGCTGCTGCGGATCTCTGACGAGAACAGCCTCGAGCGACGAGGCGGCGAAGTCGTCGCGGTCGTCTTCAACTAGTCGCCGAAGTAGCGCTGCAAGACCTCGTCGGCGCAGAGCACGGGCGCCGGCACAATCTGGCGGTACGCCAGCGCCAGGGCGTCACTCGTGCGACAGTCAAAAACCTCGCGACCCTTCGCCGTCATTAGTTCGAGTTCGGCGTAGAAGACGCCCTGCTCGTAGCGCACAATCCGCACGGCAATCACGTCCACCTGGAGTCGGCCAAGTATCGCGGTCATCAATTCGTGGGTCGTGGGGCGACGGGTCTCGAGCTGCGAGAGCGCCTGTTGGAGCGCGATGGCGTCGGGCAGAGCGATGGGAATTACCAAGTAGCGGTAGGGCGACTCCGCCTCAATCAGGTGCGCCTGGGGCGACGCGTCGGTCAGGTCGTAGAGCACCGAGTCAAGGTTCATGACGTGAAAGACCGTCGGCGCCGACACCTCGTCGACCGTCGCAACGGCACCGTCCGTCGGACTCGTGACGTCCTCGTGCACCGATCCATCGATCGGACCGACGACGCTGGCGTGTGGCGCTTCGTCCACGGGTCCAATCACGTCATCGTTCAGCGACTCATTCATGAGCCAACCCTAATTGCCCGCGCGGCGCGAAACCGAGAGCACGGCGCCGCCCGCGACGAAAAACACCAGCGCGGCCGAACCTCCATAACTTAAGAGCGGCAGAGGGATTCCGGTAACGGGCATGATACCCATCGTCATACCAATGTTCTCGAAGCAACTAAAGGCAAAGAACACGAAGACGCCGATGCAAATCAAGCGACCCATCGTGTCCTTGGCGCGGCGACCAATCATGAACATACGAAAGGCCACGAAGCCGAGCAACGACACTATCAGTGTCGAGCCGATGAACCCTAACTGTTCACCAATGGCGGTAAAAATGAAGTCGGTACGTTGCTCGGGTACGTAGCCAAGGACGGTCTGCAGCCCGTGAAAAAAGCCCGCGCCGCGCAGCCCACCCGACCCAATCGCACTCTTCGCGTTATTGACCTCGTAGATCAACGCCTGCAAGTTCGGATTCGTGCTGTTTTGATTCAAGAACGAGACGAACCGGTCAACTTGATACTTATGGAGGAGCTGCAGGTAGATCGCCATCACGACGCCGACCGAACCCAGCACCGCGAGCAGCGACATGAACCGTGGGGGGACCCCGGCCAGCACCATCATCGCCGACACCGTTAACACGATGATGACGGTGGTGCCCAAGTCGGGCTGTTTGAAGATGAGGAGAATAGGCACCGCGGCCATCGTGAGCAGACGCGTCACGTCGTACATCGTGAGACCTTCGGGTCGGCGGGCGCAGAACGTCGCGACCGCCAAAATCAAAGACAAGACGGTAAATTCGCTCGGTTGGATCTGCACGAAGCCGAAGTTGTACCAGCGTTGCGCGCCGAGCGCGCTCTGACCGACCACGAAGACGCCAGCGAGCGCGAGGAGCGAGCCGACGTAGAGCGGCGTCGCGACCATCTCGAAGCGTCGATAGTCCAGTCGAGAGACGACGTACATCGCCACAATGCCAATCCCGACGAACAGTCCCTGTCGATTGAAGTAGTAGTGGCCGCTAAAGCCGGCGTTCACCAGGGCTTGACGGGTGGCCGAGTAGATCATGATGGTGCCCGTTACGCCCAGCGCGATCATGCCCCAGAACAGGCCGTAGTCCATCGAGTCACGAGCCCGCACGCGATTGGTGATGGCCAGCAGCGTGTCCGTCACGTCAGCACCTCCAGTAGGTCCTCGCCGGCAACGTCAACGTCGAACCACCACGACATCTGCGCGGCGGCTTGGAAGGCCAGCATCGCAAGGCCGTTCATCGTCACGCAGCCCAACTCGGCGTGCAGGCCCAGCCACGCGGAGGTGCGTGGTTCGTAGGTAACGTCAACCGCCACGGTATCGGGACTCACGCCCTGGAGTACTGCTGATTCGACGTCGCGACCCGACGCCGGCACCGTGTTGACGATGAGGTCGACTGGTCGATACACCAGCGAATGGCCAAAGACCTGGGGGTAGCGGCGCGTCAACGCCTCAACCCGTGCTTCATTGCGGGCGTGAATGACCACGGACGAAGCTCCGTGGGCAACGAGGGCGTCCACGATGGCACTCGCGGCCCCGCCCGCGCCCAACACGACGACGTGGCGATCCTGGGGCGTTGCCGTCGCTACGGCCGCGAGGGAACGAACGAAGCCTTCGCCGTCGGTGCTGCGACCGAGGACACGCCCGTCACGGACCAAGAGTGTATTGACCGACTCGGTACGCGAAGCGACCTCGTCAAGTTCGTCACAGAGTTCGATCACCGCGCGCTTCAACGGTGCGGTGACCGAAAGGGCGTCGAAGCGCTCCCCGAGTAGCGCCCGCAGCTCCTCGAGTCGCGTCGTGTCCAGGTCGAGGCGCTCAGACGTCCCGACGAGTCCGGCGAGGCGCAAACCTTCGCGGTGCAGCACCGGTGACAGCGAATGGGCAACGGGCGAACCCACGACGCCGAGGCGCCAGTTCACGACAGCCCCCGCGACGCCGCGAGTCGTTCGTTGGCTAGTTGTTGCTGGAACGTTGCCGCGAACGCTTCGTCGCCAGCGCGGTCGACGACCACGAAGTACAGCCACGGCCCCGGCGGCGCGTGCAACACCGCGGCCAAGGCGACCGGCGAGACCGTGCAAATGGGCGTCGGCGTGAGTCCGGGATTGAGGTACGAGTTGTAGGGCGAGGGCGTCTGCAGCATGGCCGACGTCACCCTCCCCCCATCTTGGCCCAGCGCGTAGAGCACGGTTGCGTCCATCTGCAGTGGACCGCCTCGACGCAGGCGATTAAAGATCACCCGCGCGACCCGGGGCATGTTCTTGGGGTAGTACCCCTCTTTTTCGACGATGGACGCCGCCGTTACGAGTTGATACGCGTTGAGTCCGTTGAGCGTGGTGGTGGGCGTCAGTCCCGCCGCGGCCGCCTCGCGTACGAAGGCATCGGCCATTTTCTGGGCGAGTTTCTGGGGTGATTCACCCGGGCGCACGATGTACGTGCCGGCACCCACCAGACCTTCTAACGACTGGTTGCGTGCGAAGGGCGAGTGCACGCCAATCGTCGTCGCGTCCTTCAAGAAGGCGCTCGCGTAGACGTTGCCGAGATTCCCGGCGAGGGTCACCGCCATTTCGTGCAACGTCAAACCTGGCGAGGCCGTCAGGGTCACGACGTTGGGACCGCCACCAAGAATCGCGCGAACGGCAGAAAACGACGCGCCTTGTCGAATTTCGTACGAGCCGGGTCGAACGAGTGGCGCACCAAAGATGAGCACGTCCACACGAAAGGCCAAGGGCGACGCGATGACGCCCGCGACGTGCAGCTCGCCGGCGATTGTGGCCAGCGAGTCACCGGGGTGCACGGTGACCACGACGTCACGGCCCTTACCCGCAAAAACGGGGTCCACTTGAAGGACGAACCATCCCAGCGCGACGAGCACGAGCACTACCGCCACGCCCATCGCTCGCCCCACGGGCTTAGTCACCAATGAGGCCATCTAGATAGTTTTGCAGGAGTATGGTCGCCGCGGCGCTGTCGACGTGTCCGCGCTGTGATTTGGCGCGTACACCCGCTTGGGAAAGAGCGCGCTGGGCCTCGTGCGTCGTCAACCGCTCGTCCCACTGCACAATATCGAGGTCGCCAAATGCGGCGCACAGAGCCTCAAAGAGTTGATCGGCCAGCGCCGTGCTCGTCGTTTCGCGCCCCGAGAGCGCGACCGGTCGTCCGACGACGACGCCCGCAATGGCCTCGTCATCAATGACAGTCCGCAAGCGCGCCATGAGTTGGTCGTCATTCGCTAGCGCTTCGCGCGGGAAGGCCATCGTGCGTGCGCTGTTCGAGACCGCCACGCCGCAGCGACGCGTTCCGGGGTCGAGTCCGAGCAGGCGGGCCACGAACCCCTAGAGCGCCTTTGCGGCGACGAGCACGGCGTCAATGCCCTCCGGGTGGCGTCCGCCCGCGAGCGCCAGACGCGCCGATCCACCACCGCCGCCGCCCACCAACGCAGCCAACTGCTTCACGGTTGCGGTCGCGTCGAGTGAGTCGTCGCTCGCCACGGCGATCGCGACCTTCCCTTCGTGCGCACCAACCAGTACGACCCCGCGACGTCCGCGGCGCTGCAAGTCTTGGGCCAGGGTACGAAGTTGCTCCCCACCAAAACCGTCGACTCGAGCGACGACGAGGTCACCCGTCGTCACGGCGTGCAACTCATCGGCGAATCGCGAAAGTTGAGATTGACGCATCGCGACCAGTTCTTTATCAATCTCACGTTGCCGCTCCACGTAGCGTTCCAGCGCGGGCACCACGTCGTCGAGTGACGTCTTCAACAGCGCCGCCACCGAACCAAGTGTGCGCTCCATTTCGTAGGCGCGCGCGAACGCGCCCAAACCCGACACCGCCTCGAGGCGTCGGGTGTTGGCCCCGATTGACGCCTCCGAGACGATTTGAATCTGCCCAATATCGCCCAGGCGGTCGACGTGTGTTCCACCGCAAAACTCGAGCGAGTGCGTGCCGGCGCGCACAACGCGAACCCGGTCGCCATACTTGTCGCCAAAGAAAGCGACGGCCCCCATTGATTGGGCTTCGCTCTTTGAGGTTTGGATCGTCTCGACGGGTGCGTTCGTCACCACGTCGGTGTTGACCTGGGACAAAATCTCTTGCGTCTCCGCCACGTGAAGACCCTGCCCGTGCGAGAAGTCGAAGCGAAGGCGATCGGGGCCGACGTAGCTGCCCTGTTGGCGTACGTGGTCACCCAGTACTCGGCGTAGGCCCGCGTGCAAGAGGTGCGTCGCGGTGTGATTGCGCCGCGTCGACTCACGCCGATCGGGGTCAATCGTGGCGATCGCGACCTGTCCCGCCACGATCTCACCGGTCAAGTGACCGCGGTGGGCGTAGAGTCCACTGGCCACGCTCTGGGTGTCGAGAACCACGAGCCGTCCGCTCTCGGTCACGATGGAACCCGTGTCGCCCACCTGGCCACCGGCTTCGGCGTAAAACGGCGTGGAGTCGAGAAAGACCTCGCTCTCGCCCTTCTCCCCCGCCAGGACCGCCACGACCGTCGTTTCGACGCTGTAGCGCGCGACGTCTCGTCCGACGAACTCCGTCGCGCCGTGGGCCTCGAGGAGATCTTTGTACTGCGTGTCGTCCGCGCGGCGCAGGGTCTTCGCACTGGCGCGCGCCCGCGCCCGTTGGGCCGCCATTGACTCGCGAAAACTCTCGAGGTCGACGTGCAGGCCCGCGTCGGCAATGATTTCGTTGGTCAACTCAATAGGAAATCCGTGCGTGTCGTGCAGACGAAACGCGACGTCCCCGGGGAAAATGGCCGATCCCTTCGCGCGAACGTCGGCACTGGCCTCATCGAGCAGGTTCATTCCGGTACGCAAGGTCCGCGCGAAACCCGCCTCTTCACGCTCGAGCACCTCAATGATGAGCTCGCGATCTTTCACCAGCGTGGGATACGCCACGCCCATCTTTTCGATCGTCGCGTCAACCAGGGACTGAGCCAAGCTCGATTCAGATCCGGCGCGCCGGGCCGCGAGGACGGCGCGACGAATTATGCGTCGCAGCACGTAGCCGCGCCCCTCATTGGACGGCAGCACGCCGTCGGCGACCAACATCGTCATCGCTCGCCCGTGCTCGGCAATGCGACGAATTGCGACGTCGCTCGATTCGTGCGCGCCGTAGGCCACGCCCACCGCTCGCGAGGCCGTTTCGAGAAGCGGCGAAAAGAGATCGGTCGCGAACACCGACTCGACGCCGTTCAGAATCGACAAGACCCGCTCAAAGCCCGCACCGGTGTCAATGTTCTTCTTCGGGAGTTCGGTCATGACACCGCCGGGCGCCTTGTCGTACTGCATAAAGACGAGGTTCCAGAACTCAATAAAGCGATCGCCGTCGTTGACCGCGGGTCCGCCACCCTCCCCGAAGGACTCGCCCTTGTCGAAGAAGATCTCCGAACACGGGCCACACGGCCCTACTTCTCCCATTGACCAAAAGTTGTCCTCGTCCAAGCGCTGAATACGCTCCGGTCGAATCCCAATCAGGTCCCGCCAGAGATCAGCGGCGTCGTCGTCGCTGTGGTGCACGGTGATCCACAGCCGATCCGGGTCAAGACCGAAGCCCTCCGTAATCAGGCCCCAGGCGTACTTAATGGCCCCTTCTTTGAAGTAGTCACCAAAGGAAAAATTTCCCATCATCTCAAAGAACGTCAGGTGCCGCTGGGTCGTGCCGATGATGTCAATGTCGGGGGCCCGGAAGCACTTTTGAATCGACACCGCCCGGTTGTAGGGGGCTATCTCCTCACCGGTGAAGAAGGGCTTGAAGGGCACCATCCCCGCGACCGTGAACAAAAGCGTCGGGTCGTGGGGAATCAAGCTCGCCGACGGCACCAATTGGTGGTGATTCTGTTCGAAATAGGTGAGAAAGGTCGAACGTAGTTGGGCGGCTTCCACGGCGTTCACTCTACCTGGGGCGTTGGCTCATCTTGAGTGGCGCGTGCGGTTCGCTCACGCCACTGCGCGACAAGCGACGTCTCACGTCCTTCACTACGGCCCTCGAAGAACGACGCGTCACCGAGCTCCTCGGGCATGTAGCGCTGCGCCACCCAGGCTCGCGGGAAGTCGTGGGGGTAACGGTAACCACGACCGTGGCCCAGGGTCGCGGCGCCGGCGTAGTGGGCGTCGCGCAGATCACTTGGTACGGAAGCCCCCCCGTGCTCGCGCACCGCCCGCGTCACCGCGCCGAGCGCCAAAGTCACTGAGTTGCTCTTGGGTGCGAGGGCTAGGTAGATCGTGGCGTGCGCCAAATTGAGGCGCGCTTCGGGCAGCCCCACGAACTCCACGGCGCGCGCCGCCGCTTCGGCCACGACTAGACCCGTCGGATCAGCTAAGCCCACGTCCTCACTCGCCAAAATCACCAGCCGCCGGGCGAGAAACCGGGGGCTCTCACCGCTCTCGAGCAACGTCACGAGCCAGTAGAGCGCGGCGTCGGGATCCGAGCCGCGAATCGACTTAATCAAGGCACTCACCTGGTCGTAGTGCGTGTCCTCGCTCTGGTGGTACAGCCGTCCATCGCGAGCCTGGGCCACGTGATGACGCGTAATCACTGCCTCGTCGCCCTCGGCGCGCGCGAGGACGAGCGCCGTATCGAGCGTGGTCAACAAGGCGCGCGCGTCGCCGTCGGCCGACGCGATCAGCGCCGCGCGGGCTTCGTCGTCAGCGCGCGCGCCACGCAGTGCGAGACCGCGCGTCACGAGCTCGCCAAGCTCCTCGCCGCTTAACGGGTTCAGACGCCACAACGTCGCGCGACTCATCAGCGCCGCGTTCACTTCGAAGTAGGGGTTCTCGGTGGTCGCGCCAATGAGCACAATTTCACCCGACTCCGTCGCGGGCAAAAGCAAGTCCTGTTGGGACTTATTGAAGCGATGCACTTCGTCAATGAACAGCACCGTACGGAGGTCGTGCTGCGCCCGCCGCTCGCGAGCGCGCGCGAGAACGTCGCGCAGTTCTTTCACGCCACTCGAAACCGCCGAGATACTTTCCGTCTCGTAGCCCGCGGAGGACGCGAGGATTCGAGCCAACGTTGTCTTGCCGGTCCCCGCCGGACCCCAGAGAATCATCGAGATCAACTGGCGCGCGTCAACGAATCGTCGCAGGGGCCCCTCGGGGCCGACGAGGTGACGTTGGCCGACCACGTCGTCGAGTGTTCGCGGCCGCAGAATCTCCGCGAGCGGCGCCGTCAGTCGTAAACGCTGTTCGAGGGCGTCGTCGAAGAGTGACGTGGCTACCCCTTCGGGGGCAGGCGAAGGCCGAGGTCGCGCAGTTGGCGCTCCCCGATTGCCTTCGGAGCACCCGTCATCAAGTCGGTGCCCGACTGGGTCTTGGGGTACGCGATCACTTCACGAATATTCTCTTCACCGGCGAAGATGGCCACTAGTCGGTCAATCCCGAAGGCGAAACCCGCGTGCGGCGGCGCGCCGTATTTAAACGCGCCGAGCAGAAACCCGAAGCGGCTCTGCGCCTCTTCGTCGCTAATACCGAGGGCCTTAAAGATCCGTGACTGGACGTCGGCTCGGTGAATGCGCACCGAACCGCTGCCGAGCTCCCAGCCGTTGAGGACCAGGTCGTAGGACTGGGACCGCACGCGCAGCGGGTCACTTTCGATCAGTTCGAGGTCGTCGAGGTGCGGCATGGTAAAGGGATGGTGCGCCGACACCAAGTTGCCGTCGTCGTCAATGCCCTCGAAGAGTGGAAACTCCGTCACCCAGAGGTACCGGAACGGTCCCTCACTCACCGGTGGCCCGGCGATGGCCAGGCGCAGGGCGCCCAGCACCTTGCAGGCACGTTCGTACTCGTCGGCCACGACCAGGACCAGGTCACCCTCTTCCGCACCGTCGACACCACGAATTGCCGCACGCTCGTCGTCATTCAAGAACCGGTCCAGTGGCGAGTCGAGGCCCGTCGCGCTCACGCGAAACCATGCCAGACCCTTCGCGCCCAGAGCCTTCGCCTGGTCGGTCAGTTGATCGAGGCGAGTGCGACTAAAACTCGCCCCACCGGGCACGCGGATGGCCTTGACCGTGTCGGCGCCGAAGGCCTTTACCTCGGTGGCCGCGAACGCGCTCGAGAGGTCTTGGAGGGTTACCCCAAATCGAAGGTCGGGCTTGTCGGTGCCGTAGCGATCAAGCGCCTCTTTCCAGGTCATGGTCTCGATCGGACCCGGACGCACGCCGGTCGCCGCTTCGGCCGCGTCCAACACCGCCTCGGTCACGAAGTCGAGAACGTCGGCTTGGTTGACGAAGCTCGCCTCGAGGTCGAGTTGGGTGAACTCGAACTGGCGATCGGCGCGCAGGTCCTCGTCGCGGAGGCAACGCGCGATTTGGTAGTAGCGATCAAAGCCGCCCACCATCAAGAGCTGCTTGGCGATTTGGGGGCTCTGGGGTAGTACGTAGAACTCACCGTGGCGCAGACGCGACGGTACGACGAACTCACGAGCGCCTTCGGGGGTCGGCGCCCAAAGCAACGGTGTTTCGACTTCGCAGAATCCCTGCGCCTCCATTGAACGACGCAGCGACGAGTTCACTTTCGCGCGTAGGCGCAAATTGGCCTGCATTTTTTCGCGTCGGAGATCAAGGTAGCGATAGCGCAGGCGAACCTGCTCGTCAATGTCAACGCGGTCGTCGAGTTGAAACGGCGGCGGCTCGGCAATCGAGAGCACTTCGACCTCGCACTCGGTCAATTCCAGTTGCCCGGTGACCAGTTTTTCGTTGACGGTACCGTCGGGACGACGGGACACCGTTCCCGTCACGCGCACGACGTACTCACTGCGTACGTCGAGCGAACCCGGTACCACGCACTGCACCACACCCGTGTAGTCACGTAGGTCCACGAAAGCGAGGTGCTCACCGTGCTCGCGCCGTTTGGCAACCCAACCACAGACGCTGACGCGCTCACCGACGAGCTCGGCGCTCACCGAGGCGCACAGGCGGTCGCGCAGACTAGTTGTTTCCACGTTTTGGGACATATTCACTTCACTTAAGTAGGCGTTGGATCACGGCGTCGACGACCGCGTCGCGCGCGACGCTGGCCTGCGTCTGCTCGAAATCGGCGCTGCGCAGGTCTCTAATCGTAACCTCGCCACGCGCTCGCTCTTGGGGACCCACCAGCAGGGCCAGGCGCGCGCCCGAACGGTCCGCTAACTTCATTTGCGCCTTCATGGAGCGTTGGTCGTAGGCCCGGGCCACGGCGAAACCCTGCACGCGTAAGTCATCAACGAGCTTCGTCGCGAGGTCCTCACCCGTGGTGTCCACCACGAAGACGTCAACGGTGCGCTTGAGTAATGCCTCGCCCTCGCCCTCGGCGTGACGAGCCAGCAAGAGTCGCTCGATGCCCGAGCCAAAGCCGATGCCACTGGTTGGTTCACCGCCGAGCTGCTCGGCTAACTGATCGTAGCGACCGCCGCCTCCGAGCGCGTTCTGGGCGGCGTCGAGAGCGTCGGAAGAAAACTCGAAGGTCGTACGGGTGTAGTAATCGAAGCCGCGCACCAGACGCGGCGCCACCGCAAAGTCAATACCAATCGCGTTGAGACCCTGGGTAACGGCCGCGAAATGTTCACGGCAGGCGTCACACAAGTAGTCCGGGAGTTGCGGTCCGGCAACGGTGACGACCACGCACGCCGCTTTCTTGCAGTCAAGAACGCGCAGTGGATTCACCGACCACACCTTTTGGTGCTCGTCGCAAAGCTCGTCAACGTGTTGGGCTAGGTAGACCTTAAGGACTTCGACGTAAGCGCCACGACACGCGGCGTGACCCATGGAGTTGACGTGGAGCCGGAAACGGCGCAGTCCAATGGCGCGGTAGAACCGCTCGGCGAGGGCGATTACTTCGACGTCAATTGCAGGGTCGTCGCTGCCGAGAACCTCCACGCCGAGCTGGTGGTGCTGACGGTAACGCCCCGCCTGAGGCCGTTCGTAGCGAAAGGCCGGCGTCACGTACCACGCGCGCCACGGTGTCGTCGGGTGGTGCTGCACAAAAGCGCGCACGACCGAGGCCGTGCCCTCGGGCCGCAACGCGAGTCGACGACCGCCGCGGTCCTCGAAGACGTACATCTCCTTTTTTGCCACGTCCGAGGCCTCGCCAATGCCGCGGTGAAAGACCCCAACGTCCTCGAAGAGGGGCGAGATAACGAGCGAGAACCCGTAACGATAGGCCCACTGCGCGAAGGTGGCGATGACGCCTTCCCACAGTCGCGACTCAGGTCCCAAGACGTCGTGAGTCCCAACCGGGGACTGAAAGGTTCCGTCGCTCATGATCCCTTGTTCTGTCCGGGGAGTTGGCGGAACGCGTCAAAGACGCCGTCCACGCCCCTGAGCGCGGCCAACAGACTCGAGAGGTGCGCGGGATCAGCCAATTCGACGTCGAAGATCATGCGCACGATACGCGATCCTGACGTCGTTGACGAGCTCGCGATGATGTTGAGGTGATACTCCGCGACGACGCGCGACACGTCGAGCAATAGGCGCGATCGATCGAAAGCCAGAATCTCGAGCACGGCGCGATACTGTCCACCGGCCGAGCCATCCCATTCGACGTCAATAATGCGTTCGCCGAGACGCTGCGCGAGGGCCACCGCGTTCGAACAGTCGTCGCGGTGCACCGACACGCCACGACCTTGCGTAATGAAACCCATGATGGAGTCGCCGGGAACCGGCGAGCAGCAACGCGCCAGGTGGATCATGACGTCGTCGAGGCCCTCGACGTAGACCCCCACGCTGCGTCGAGACGTGCGGCCAGACCGGGGGGCTTTGGTAACCGTGGTCGGCAACTGTTCGGCCTCGCCACCGCGTAGTTCACGGTCGAGGCGCTGGACCACCGCCAACGCCGAGATCTGACCGCTGTCGATCGACATAAAGAGCGCGTCGAGGTCTTCGAGGTTGAGCGAGCGGATCACCGCGTCTAGGGCGCTCGACGTCAGCGAGGTCGCGATGGGCAGCCCCTCGCGGCGCAGGGCCTTCGTGAGCTCTTCACGACCACCCTCGATGGCGTCTTCTCGCCGCTCGCGCTGGAACCACTGACGAATCTTGGACTTCGCGCGCGAGGACTTGGCGATGTTGAGCCAGTCGCGTGACGGTCCCGCCGAGTCACTCTTACTCGTGACAATCTCCACCACGTCCGCCGACTTCAAGACGGTGTCCAGGGGCACGAGGCGACCATTGACTTTCGCCCCGACGCAGTGGTGACCGACTTCCGTGTGCACCGCGTAGGCGAAGTCAATCGGCGTCGCCCCTTCGATCAGGGGAATTACACGACCCTTGGGCGTGAAGATGTACACCTCGTCTTGACCGAGATCGAGCTTCAGCGCCTCAAGGAAGGCGATCGGGTCGGCCTCTTCTTCTTCGACGTCGGCCAGGCGTTGCATCCACGCCACTTCGTTCGCGCTCGCGCCTTCTTTGTAACTCCAGTGCGCGGCGACGCCGTACTCCGCGCGACGGTGCATCTCATTCGTGCGCACCTGAACCTCAACCGACTTACCTCGCGGCCCTATGACCGTCGTGTGCAACGACTGGTAGAGGTTGAACTTGGGCGAGTTGATGTAGTCCTTAAAACGACCCTGAACGGGACTCCACAACGCGTGAATCGCCCCGAGCGATGCCCAGCAGTCGCGCTCGTCATCCACAATGATGCGTAGTCCCACCAGGTCGAAGATTTCGTCAAACTCCTTGCCGCCCACCACCATCTTTTCGTAGATGCTCCAGAGGTGCTTTGGGCGTCCTCGTACGTCGGCCGCGATGTGGAACTCCTTGAGCTTGTCGCTCAACGTCGTCATCACCTCATCCAGGTACGCCTCGCGTTCGGGCTGGCGCGCGGCCACCATCTGTTCGATTTCGGCGTAGCGCTTGGGGTGCAGGGTGGCAAAACTCAGGTCTTCGAGTTGCCACTTGACCTGCTGGACACCGAGCCGGTGCGCGAGGGGCGCGTACACGTCGAGGGTCTCTTGCGCGATCGCGCGCTGGCGGTGCATTGGCATAACGGAGATCGTTCGCATGTTGTGCAGCCGGTCGGCCAACTTAATCAGCAAGACCCGCCAGTCCTGCGCCATGGCGATGAACATCTTGCGAATCGTCGCGGCCTGTTGGGCCTCTTTCGAGTCGAACTCCAGTCGGTCGAGCTTGGTCACGCCGTCAACCACTGCGGCCACTTGCGCGCCGAACTCACTGCTGAGCCACTGGGTCGTCACACCCGTGTCCTCCACGGCGTCGTGCAACAGGGCCGCCGCGATAGTTACCTCGTCAAGGCCCAAGTCGGCGGTGATGCCAGCCACCGCAATGGGGTGGGTGACGTAGGGCTCACCGGTGCGACGCAGTTGACCCTCGTGGGCGTTAATGGCCGCGACGCCTGCGCGCCGAATTAGGTCGACGTCGCCCGAGTCGTGATGTTCGAGGAATCGCGCAACGAGCCGGTCAATAGATCCGAGCAGGTCTGGGTCAGCCGTGGCGCGTGAAGTGAGGCTGACCATGCCGCCAGCCTACCGGGGCCCTAACGGCGTTTGGGCTTACGAGCGCGGGGGTTGATCGTGCCGGTGCGCTTCAGGCTCGAACCTTGGGCGTTGATCGACGACTCGCCCTCGGCCATCGCGGCGGCCGCGGCTGGCGTCATCGTGACGCGACGTTCGGCGCGTTGATTCGCTCGTTGGCGGAGATCTTGGTACCGGGGTTCGCGTTCTTTCATCCACGCGAGAAGCGGACTCGCGATGAAGATCGAGGAGTACGCCCCGGACACAAGTCCCACGAACAACGCGAGACCGTAGTTCTGCAGCGTCGTCGCGCCCAAGATGTACGCCCCCACCACGAGGACCGCGAGCACCGGCATAATCGCGACGAGCGAGGTGTTAATCGAACGCGCCAGCGTCTGGTTCATCGAAAGATTCACCATTTCGCTGTAGGTGAGGTCGCCACCCTTCAACACGCCGTGGGTGTTGTCACGCACGCGGTCAAAGACCACCACCGTGTCGTAGAGCGAGTAACCGAGAATCGTCAAAATGGCGATCACGGTGTCGGGCGTGATCTGAAAGCCGAAGATCGAGTACACCCCAATGGTCACGAGGAGGTCGTGCACCATGGCAATGAAGGCCGCCAGCGCCATCTTGGGTTCAAAGCGCAGCGAGATATAGGCGACTACCGCGATGAAAAAGACGATTAGTGCTTCAAGGGCCCGGTGCGTGATCTGACCACCCCAGGTTGGGCCGACGTTGCTCGTCGAGACCTGCGAGGGTGTTGTGTGGGCCTGTTGGGCCATCGCGTTGATGACTTGGGTCGTTAATTGTGACTGCGCACTCGACGAGAGCGCGTTGAGGTCGGCCGTGACCTGGAAGGTGTCTGAACCGAGCTTCTCGACGGTCGGATTATTGAGTCCGGCCTTTTGCACCGCACTCGTCATCTGCGCGATCGACGTGTGGGGCGCCAGAACTTCCCAGGAGGATCCGCCCTTGAAGTCGATTCCTAGGTTGAAGCCGCGAACGCCGAGCGAGACCAATCCCGCGATGATGACGACGATCGAGATGGTAAACCACGTCTTCGAACGCCCGACAAAGTCGACGGTCGTGAGTCCGCGGTAGAGCCGACCGAAGCGACCTGGAGTCTGCACGTCACTCACCGGCCACCCCCGCGTGAATGCCCGCCGCCATCGACAGCGCCGATCCCGTGTCGGAACTGCGCCGTCCCAGCAATACCACCAGTGGTCTCGTGAAGTACCACGTGATGACTACGTCCATCAACGTCGACAGACCCAGGAAGAAGGCGAATCCGCGGACGTCGCCGACGGCAATCAGGTACAGCAGCACCGCGGCGAGCAAACTCACCGTGTCGGCCGCGAGCACGGTACGCCAAGCGGAGCGAAAGCCGCGATCGACCGAGGAACGCACAGAGCGTCCCGCTCGGGCTTCGTCTTTCAATCGTTCGAAATACACGATGTAGCTGTCGACCGTAATACCGATCGACACGATTAAACCCGTCACTCCCGCCAAATTGAAACTCGGCGCGAGGGCCGTGTGCGCGAGCGCTGAAATGATTGCCCAAAGTAAGGCCGCGGTCACGGCAAGTCCCAACACGATGACGAGGCCGAGTGCGCGGTAGTAGAGAATGGTGTAAAGCAACACCAACAGCAGACCCGCGAGACCAGCGCCCAGGCCGGCGATGAGTGCCGAGTGGCCCAGCGTCGGTGACACGGTCTGCGTCGTGAGGGCTTGGAGGCGAACCGGCAGTGAGCCAAAGGTCATCGCGAGGGCCAGGTCCTTCGCACTCTGCTCAGTGAATGACCCCGAAATCTGACCAGTGCCGCCGAAACTCGTGAAGGAGTTCTGCGTGGGCTGAATCAGCGGGGCTGACTGCACCACGCCGTCGAGTTCAATGGCGAGGAGTTGGTGGAAGTTCGCTTGGGCGACCTTGTCCCAGAGCGGGCTCCCCTTCGAGGTGAGTGTGTAGTTGACAACCCAGGCACCAGCGGTGTCCTGCTGGGCCACCGCCTTGGCGACGGATTGACCCGTGAGTTGCGCCGGGCCGAGGATGTAGCGCACGCCCTTTTGACCCAAAATCGGCAGCAAGACCGTCTGGGTCTTCACGTCGTTGGCCGATGGCGTGGAAGCAATATTCGCAAAGGCCGGATCGGGGGCGACGTTGTTAGAAGTGAAGCCGGACACCGTATTCGGATTCGGTGAGACGCCAAGGTTGGCTTGGCTCAACAGGTACTGCGGCCCGCACGCGGGCAACGTCTTGCCCGTGTAACTCACGAGCTTCGTGCCCACCGTCGTTTCACAGAGCACGGGCCGAAAGAGCAGCTGGGCAGTCTGACCAACAACTTGCAAGACGTTGTACGCATCCTTCACGCCCGGCACCGAAACCACAACGTCCTTGCCCTGGAGATTGACCTGGGCGCCGGACACGCCGAGTCCGTTCACGCGATTCGAAAGAATGGTCACGACCTCTTGCATATCGGCGTTGGTCGCGTGGGTCGTCGGCTTGTAGACGACCGAGAGTCCGCCCGCTAAGTCCAGACCCAATTTCGGGCCCCAACCCAGTGCGAGGGTCGTCGCGAGCGAACCAAAGGCCACCGCGATGGTGAGGACAAGGCTGACCATCAGTGACCGTCGTGAACGGACGGGTGACGACATTACTTGTCGTCACCTTCCGTCGACTTGTCGTCGTCGTCACTCGATGCCGACACGACCGGGTCAAAGCGCTTCGCAATCGCCGACGGCACGAAATCGAGCTCGACGCCGCTCGCGCCACGCAACGTTACGAGGTCATCGGCCTTCTTCACGACCGTCCCGACGAAGCCACCAATGGTCTGCGCGCGCTGACCGACCTCGACTTGGCGCGCGTCGATCCGCGCGGCCTTTTGCTTCTTCGAGCGTGGGCGGAGGTAAAAGAAATAAAAGGCGGCAAAGAGAACCGCGTAAATGATCAGAATCGAGGAGGAACCCGAACTTTTCGCGGCGACGAGAACTGCAATCATGGACTATTCCTTCGTTGTTGAACGAAGAAACCTTACTCGCTCGGCACCGGGTCCCTAGAACAGGCCCTTCAGCCCGTCCTGGCGTCCCACGTGGGCGAAGGCTCGTTCGGTCGCAATTCTCCCCCGCGGGGTACGCACTATGAGGCCCTCGCGCAATAAGAAGGGCTCGTACGCCTCTTCGATGGTCGAAGGCTCCTCGCCACAGGCGTGCGCCAAAGTCGTCAGGCCCACGGGCTGATTCGCGAACTGGTCGCAGAGCAACCCCAAGATTCGTCGATCTATTTTGTCGAGACCGAGTTCGTCAACGCCAAAGAGGGTCAACGCGTCGAGGGTGACGGCATCGCTCAACGTCGAATGGTCGTTGTAGGACGCGAAGTCACGCACGCGGCGCAACAGCCGGTTGGCGATACGCGGCGTCCCGCGACTGCGACCGGCGATTACGGCGGCCGCAGTCGCGCTAATGGTCACCTCCAGCAAATGAGCCGAACGCTCCACAATCGTCGCGAGTTCGTCGCACGCGTAGAGGTCGAGTTGGCCCACGAATCCGAAGCGATCGCGTAGGGGCGCCGCGACCAGACCGGTACGCGTCGTCGCGCCGACCAGGGTGAAGTGGGCCAAATCGAGTCGGATAGAACGCGCCGAGGGTCCGCGTCCGATCATGACGTCGAGACGGCGATCTTCCATCGCCGGGTACAGCACCTCTTCCACCGCTCGCGAGAGCCGGTGAATTTCGTCGATGAACAGTACGTCGCCGTCTTGGAGATCGCTCATCAACGCCGCGAGATCACCCGGGCGCGACAAAACGGGTCCGGACGTCACGCGCAGTCCCGCGCCCATTTCGTTGGCCACGATGCTCGCGAGTGACGTCTTGCCCAATCCTGGCGGACCCGCAAAGAGGAGGTGATCGAGGGTTTGACGCCGGGACTTGGCTGAACCCAGCACCACTTCGAGGTGACCGATCAATTCGCGCTGCCCCACGAACTCGTTCAGTTGGGTTGGTCGAAGCGACGCCTCCCCGCGACGCTCGTGCTCATTGGCGAAGGGCGTAACGAGCGGCTCGCGCAGCGATTCGAGGTCTAGTTCGTGCTTGCTCACGCGCGCCTCAATAAGGCGAGGGCTTCGCGCAACGCGGTGGGCTCATCGTCCGAAAGTGTCGCGTCACGCAGTGCTTCACGAACCTCACTCGGGTGATATCCCAACGCGCGCAACGCATCTTCGATGACCGCGTTATTCGCCACCCCCGACGCGGCGTCGTCGCTCACCGGACTCACCAGGCGGCCCTTGAGCTCGAGCACGATACGACTGGCCGTCTTTTGCCCGACCCCGGGAATCGTCGCGATGAGCTTCACGTCTTCTCCCTCAATCGCGCGCAAGAGCGCGTCGAGAGAGAACGTGCGCAGTGCCCCCAAGGCAGTGGAGGGCCCGACTCCCGGCGTCGCCAAGAGCAGTTCAAAGACCTCGCGCTCTTCGAGACTGGCGAAGCCAAAGAGCAGAATCGCGTCCGCGCGCACGGCGGTATGCACGAACAACTCGAGTTCGTCGCCGATTTGCGGAGCGTCGGCGCGCGCGATTTGGAGTTCGTAGCCCACCCCGTGCACGTCGAGCAACACGGCACGCGACGCCAAATTCGCGCGCACCCGACCACTGAGCCACCCAATCACGCCCCACGCTCCACGAGGAATCGGCGCTCGGTACGTTCAAAGGAGAGGTAGGTGATCGCGAGCGCCAGGGCGTCCGCCGCGTCGGGTGGCTCGGGCACGCTTGCTAAACGGCAGTGCCGCGCGACCATTGCCTGGACCTGAGGCTTCTGGGCCGCGCCGTAGCCGGTCACCGCGAGTTTGACCTGTTGGGCGGTGAACTGACGCACGGGAATATTGCGCGCACCAGCCAGCGCGATAACCACGCCGCTCGCCTGCGCGACGCCGATCACCGTATTGGCGTTTCGCGAGTGAAAGACCTTTTCCACCGACACCGCGTCGGGCGAACACTCCTCGAGCAGGCTCGAAAACTCCTGAAAAAGCTGTCGTAGGCGTAACTCCACGGGAATCGTCGGCGACGTCTCAATCGTCCCCGCTCGCCGAGCATTAAAACTCTCAAGCCCCTCCATGGCCCCTTCGACCAGCCCAAAGCCACATCGGGTCAGTCCGGGGTCGACGCCGAGTACGAACATACGTTCGATAGTACTGCCGACGACCCCGCGTTAGCGGGAATTAGCCCTCGAAGCTCGCCAGCAACTCGTCGGAGATGTCGAAGTTGGCGTACACGTTTTGGACGTCGTCGTGGTCGTCGATCGCGTCCATAAGCCGTAGTACCTTCTTCGCCTCGGACTCATCCTCGACCGGCACGCTGTTTTGGGGCACCAACGTCAAGTCAGCGTTCAACACCTTGAGTCCGTGCGATTCCAAAGCGTCGCGAACAATGCCCACGTCGTGGGGCTCGGTGGTCACGGTGTAGTTCGACCCGTTCGCCTCGTAGTTCTCGGCCCCGGCCTCCATAATCCACTCGAACAGTTGGTCCTCGTCGAGTGGGCCGGCGACTTCGATGAGGCCCTTACGATCGAACTGCCACGACACGGCGCCCGGCTCGGCGATGGCGCCACCGTTCTTACCGAAGAGGTGCTTCACTTCGGCGCTGGTTCGATTGCGATTGTCGGTCAACGTCTCGACGATGACCGCGACGCCACCGGGTCCGTAACCCTCGTAACTAATTGCCTCGTAGCGCACGCCCTCGAGCTCGCCGGTACCGCGTTTAATGGCGCGTTCAATCGTGTCGAGCGGGACTGACGCCTCGCGAGCCTTTTGGTACATCGTGCGAAGCGCGGCGTTGGCGGTTGGATCCCCCCCACCTTCACGGGCGGCGACTTCTACTTGGCGAATCAACTTCGCGAATACTTTGGCGCGGGCACTGTCCTTGGCACCTTTACGGTGCTTGGTAGTTGCCCATTTCGAATGGCCGGACATCGTTCCTCCTGCCCCGTGGGGCGAGATAATCGTAGCGAATATCTAAATAGCGTCGACGAAGAGTCGGTGCACGCGCGTGTCGTCCGTCAGTTCGGGGTGAAAGGCACAGCCCCACACCCGGCCCTGGCGCACCAAAACGGCGTGCTCACCGTCCCCGTGATCGTGCTTGGCCAAGACTTCGACGTCGTCAGCAACCTTTTCGATTTTGGGTGCGCGAATGAAGACCCCGTGGACATTGCCCACGTCGCGCACGCGCAGCGTGGTTTCAAAACTCGCGAGTTGTCGACCGTAGCCGTTGCGCCGCACCGACACGTCGAGCGCCTCGAAACTCCACTGATCGACGCGACCGTCGAGAACTTCCCGGCTCACCAGTATTAATCCAGCACAGGTGCCCAGAACCGGCATTCCCTCATCGAGGCGCGCGGCAATAGCGGGTCGAAGTTGTGCGGACACCAAAAGATGCGCGATGGCCGTCGATTCACCACCGGGCATCACTAACGCGTCGACCGCGTCGAGTTGCGCGGGCGTGCGCACGCGCGCCACGTCCACGCCCAACGAGTGCAAGGCGCGTTCGTGTTCGCGGACGTCGCCCTGTAAGGCGAGTACCCCGACGCGGGGCACTACCAACCGCGCTCGGCCAGGCGCGTCTCGAGCGTCGCGGTTTCGAAGCCCTTCATCGCGTCGCCGAGGCCCGTCGACACCTTCGCGACCACCGCAGCGTCCTCAAAGTGCGTCGTTGCCTCAACAATGGCGTGGGCCATTCGCACGGGATCGTCACTCTTAAAGATGCCCGATCCGACGAAGACCGCCTCAGCGCCGAGTTGGAGCACGAGTGACGCGTCGGCCGGCGTCGATATGCCGCCCGCGCAAAAGAGCGGGACGGGAAGCTGGCCGGTCGCCGCGACCTCACGGACGAGCGGCAGGGGCGCTTGAAGATCCTTGGCTAAGGCGTAGAGCTCGCTCTCGTCGGCACTGCGGAGACGTCGCATCTGCGCGTTGATCGTGCGCAGGTGACGAACGGCCTCAACGACGTTGCCGGTGCCGGCCTCGCCCTTGGAACGAATCATGCACGCCCCTTCGCCAATGCGTCGTAACGCTTCGCCCAAGTTGGTCGCGCCGCACACGAAGGGAACGGTGAAGGCCCACTTGTCGATGTGGTGCTCCTCGTCGGCGGGGGTGAGTACTTCGGATTCGTCGATGTAGTCGACGTTGAGGGCCTGAAGAATCTGCGCTTCGGCGAAGTGACCGATACGCGCCTTGGCCATGACCGGAATCGTGACGGTGGCCTGAATCTCTTGAATCATCTGCGGATCGCTCATTCTCGCGACGCCGCCGTCTCGACGAATATCCGACGGCACGCGCTCGAGGGCCATCACGGCCACGGCACCGGCGTCCTCGGCAATCTTGGCCTGCTCGGGATTGACGACGTCCATGATGACGCCGCCGCGCAACATATCGGCCAAACCACGCTTGACCAACGGCGAACCAGTAAACGAACTTTCAGCGGAAGAACTCATGCCCCCAGCCTAATTGTCGGCCCCGCCTACCACTCTTCGAGAGCCCGGGCGCGCAGTTCGACGTCGTCCAGCGACGACAAATCACTCGTCGGGGTGTCACTGGCGACGTTGAAGAAGATCCAGCGCCACTGGTCGTAGGTCGGCGAGGCGAAGAACGAGCCGGCCGGTACAACTTGCCGCGCGCAACGGCGCAAGGCCCCCGCGAGGCCCAGTGGGTACCGAATCGTCGCCGCGGCCACTTCGTCGGCCCGAAAGGTCGCCCCTTCACTGGCCAACGTTCGTCGAGCGTCGCTACTCATTGACACCACCGACGCGACGCTTTCGCGCGCCAAGAGCCCAAGGCGCTGGCGCGCTAGGCAGTGGGCCACGACGCCTTCGAGCTCGATGAGTTCAAAGTCCTCCATGACCGCCGAGGTCACGAACAAGACGTAGCCCGACGCGTCGGGTACGAGCGCCGCGTTGTAACCCTGGTCAACGACGATGAGTGGCGTGACGTCGTCAACGCCAAAGGTCGCCGCCAAGCGATCGAGCACCGTGGCGAGACGCTGACGATGCGTGTCGTTCGTGGCCACCGCGAAGTGCTCGCGCATTTGCGCGGCCAGCGTGTGGCCCCGTTGGTCGTAGGCCGTGACGACTCGACGAAGGTCGTAGGCGTAGAGCGCCGCGACGACAAGACCCAGCAACGCGAACCACCACGCCATCGCCACGAGCGCAATCAACCCGAGCGCAACGATCCCGACAATGATCGTTTGCGGGAGCCGTCGCCGTATCGCGAAGCGACGTACCGCGGCGGCGTGGGCGTGACGTTCGTGCGCGGCCGGGGCGTAAGGATTCTGCCAGGTTGGATCGAGGACCGGTTCGACGTGTCGCGGGGTGCGATCGCGTGACGAGGACGAGCGTCGATTGCGTGATCGTTGCGAGGTAGCCACCCCGTAACCCTACCGGCTCACGTAAAAATGCTGGTGGGCTCGCTCGTAGCGCTCGAGGTACGCGTCCATCAACCGACGCATCGACCACGACTCGGCGTGTTGGCGCGCCGCGGCCACGCTCGCGTCGGACTCACTGCGTAGCGCGAGCTCGATAGCGGTAGCCAGCGCCCTCGGGTCGCCGGCGCGAAAGAGCGTTGCGTACCCACCCGCGGCGCTCTGGTAGCCCTCGATGTCGCTCGCCACGACCGAACACTCACTGGCCATTGCCTCGAGCAGGACCAGACCAAAACTCTCACCATGGGTTGCCGGCGCGAGAAAGAGACTGGCGCGGCGAAGCCACCCGCGCTTCTCGTCGTCGCTCACGGCGCCCACGAAGACGATCTGTTCATCGCCGCCCGCGAGGGCGCGAAGCTTCTCACGTTCGGGGCCGTCGCCAACGATCACCAGCCGCCAGAGCTGCGCCGCGCTTTCGTTGTGGTGCCGTACGGCCTCAATCGCCGTCGCGACGCCCTTTCGTTCCTCGAGGCGACCAACACTTAAAAGCAGCACCTCGTCACCGCGCCGTCGCGGCGAGGTCACGAAACGCTCCGTTTCAAAGCCATTAAAGAGCACGTCACTGTCGATGCCAACGGCGCGACGCACGGTTGCGTGCGCCGCGGGACTGACACTCACCGCGACGTCGATTCCCTTCGCGAGTTCGCGCAGGAGCGGTCCCGTCAATGACAGGGCCGGTCCGTGGCCGCTTCGGTGAAAGGTCGCGACGCTGGGGACGGTGTGTGCGCGCAACGTAGCCCACCCCACCAGCGGCGCGAAGGGCTCGTGAAAGTGCACGACGTCAGGCGCGAAGGCGCTCACCGCCGCACGCGCGGCGCGGGCGCCGCCCGGACTCAACGTGAGTGGAGCGCGCGAACCGTTCGCGGGCATCGCCACGCGACGTCCAAAACGCGTCACGCGCGCGGGCGTGTCGTAGGTCGTGTCGTCACGCGCGTCGGGGGCCACGATAAGTACCTCGACGTCACGGCGCGAAAGTTCTCGACTCATCGCGAGCACCTGTTCTTGCACGCCACCAAAGACGCTCAGGGCGTAGGGCGAAATGAGCGCGACGCGTTTCACGGCGTCGGGGTAAACAGCGGTTGCAGGACGTGCCATTGATCGGGGGCCCGACGGATCAAACCCTCCAATTCGGTCGCGATCAGTTGCGTGACGCGCGCCACGTCCTCGCGCAGGCGTCCTTCACGTATCGCGGGAATCGGTGGTCGAACCACCGCGAAATGGTCGCGTCCCGGACCGCTGTAACAGGCGGCGGTCGTCAGCGTCGCCCCCGTGCGCAGTGCCAGCGTGGCCGGTCCCGCGGGCATGGTGACACGCTCACCAAAGAACGTGACGGCCACGCCATTATTTTGTAGATCACGGTCGCACAAAAGCCCGACCACCCCTCCTCGACGCAACACCTCGAGGAGCGCCGTCCCGGCGTGATCGTTGAGTGGCTGCACGCGGATGCCAATGGCTTCGCGCTTTAGGCGAAACCAGTCAAACAAGGCCGGCGGATCGAGTTCTTCGGCGACGGCCGTCATTCCGAGACCAAAGGAGTTCAGAAACGATCCGCCCCACTCCCATGATCCCACGTGCGGCAGCGCAACCACGAGCCCGTTCTTCGCGGCTCTCGCGGCCTCGAGGTACTCAACCCCCTCGGCGATGGCGAAGCGATCGTCGATGACATCCTGGGCCAACGCGGGGAGCTTGGCCCCCTCGGCCCAGTACTGACCGTAACTCGCGAAGCCGCGCTCGACGAAACGCGCGAGGAGCTCTGCACTCGGTGACGCGCCCTCGTTTGAAAGGGCGTGGCGTTGATTGAGCGCCAAGTTGTCCGCCGCCTCGCGTTGCCGGCGACCCACAACACGCGCGAGGCTGCGCGCGACGCCGACGTCCACGCGTTCGGGGAGGGCTTCCGCCAGAACACCAATCGACTTAAAGAGCGCGACGCGCGCGCGACCAGGCACGGCTAATGACGAGCGGTGCGACTCAGTCCGCGCCGCCGGCGACGCGCGTGAGAACGTTCGCTCTCGATGGACGCAGGCGCCGGCGGCGGGCTGGCGGCCGACTGCCAGACCCGGCGAAAGCGACCGAGCGCGGTCATCGCGGTCAAACCCAACATGAGCCACAGTGTCGGTATAAACAGGGGCATCGCGAGCAGGCCCAGACCCAGCAGAATCATCCGCTCGGCCCGTTCCATGAGTCCACCCTTCGCACTCAGTCCGAGGCTCTCCGCCTTCGAGCGCTGGTAGGAGATCATGAACGTGGTTGTCAAAATTGCGAATGGTAACAAGACCAACTGTCCGTGATGGCGCGCCGTTAAGTAGTAGGCAACCCCGCCCAGCAAGAACGCGTCCGACAGCCGGTCCACGACCGAATCGAAGAAACTCCCCCGCTGGGAGGCCCGTTGGGAGGCCTTCGCGACGGGACCGTCGAAGAGGTCGTGAAAACCCGTCAACGTCAGCAAAACAATCGCCAGAATGTGCGCACCCTCAGCGATAGCCCAGGCCGTCAAGGCCGCGAAGACCAGGCCCGAACCGGTTAAGACATCGGCCGAGAAGCCAACGCGAACCAACCAGCGACCGATGGGCGCGGTGGTCGCGTCGACCGATTGACGAAATTTACCGTCGAACATTCAACTCCGGGTTCACGTGGCGAGTCTACCGGTACCGCCTAGTAACTACCGGGCTTCGATCGCTTCGTGAACTTTGCCCCACGTAGACGCCAGCGATTCGGGCAAAACCCGCGTTTCGGCAATCGTGGTCATGAAGTTGGTGTCGCCGTCCCAGCGCGGCAGCGCGTGGGCGTGAAGGTGCTTGGGTATACCCGCTCCCCCGGCGCGTCCCAAGTTCATCCCCACGTTCATGCCGTCGGCGCCGTAGGCCCGCGTGAGCGCTCGCGTGGCGACGCGCAGGACCTTCGTGAAATCGAGGTACTCGTCGTCACTGAGCTCGTCCAGTTCACCAACGTGGCGGCGCGGCAGGATGAGGAGGTGGCCCGAGCCGTAGGGATAGGCGTTCAGCGTGATGAAAGATTCGGCGCTTTGGTAGAGCACACCCGTCGACTCGTTGACCGGTTCACTCGCCAACGCGCAAAAAACGCACGCCATCGCGTCGTCGAGATTATGTCGCGCGGTCGTGCTCGAAACGTAACTTTCCCGCCACGCCGCGTTAAAGCGATCGAGGGGCACTAGGTCGCCTCGGGCGCGCCGTGGTCCGCGATCTCTTGGACGAGGCGGTCGCGAAACGCGGCCACGCTCACGCCGCGTTCAGGGTCGTTGCTGCCGCGCGCGTTCACCCCGACCGTCTCGTTGGCGACGTCATCATCGCCCACGACCAAGACGTAAGGAATCTTTTCGAGTTTGGCGCGCCGCACGCGCGCACCCAGTGGTTCGTTGGCGAGTTCGACGCCCACGCGCACACCGGACGCGCGAAGCTCGTGCGCGACGCGCTCAGCGTACGCGTCGTGATCGTCACGCACGCCCAACACGCGCACCTGTTCGGGGCTCAACCACGTAGGCAGGTTCCCCGCGTAGTGCTCGAGCAGCACGCCAAAGAACCGTTCAATGGAGCCGAACAGGGCCCGGTGCAACATGATGGGCCGGTGGCGTTGATTGTCCGCGCCGACGTACTCCAGGTTGAAGCGCTCGGGGTGGTTGAAGTCGCACTGAATGGTGCTCAACTGCCACGTACGTCCAATGGCGTCGCGCACGTCGATATCAATTTTGGGACCGTAGAAGGCGGCGTCGCCCTTCTTCTCTTGGTAACTCAGGCCAAATCGTTCGAGCGCGAGTCGTAGCGCCGCCGTGGACTTCTCCCAGATCTCGTCGCTCCCGACGTACTTCTTGGGATCCTTCGTTGACAGGTTCGCCGTGAAGTCCGTAAAACCAAAGGCGCGCAGCACGCTCATCACGAACTCCAGCAACGACGTGATCTCCTCTTGGAGTTGATCCTCCGTGCAGTAGATGTGGCTGTCGTCTTGCGTGAAGCCACGAATGCGCAAGAGTCCGTGCAGGGTGCCCGCTCGTTCGTAGCGATAAACGGTGCCGAGTTCAAAAAATCGAAGCGGGAGTTCGCGATAGCTGCGGGAACGACTGCGAAAGATCAAGCAGTGCATCGGGCAGTTCATCGGCTTCATGTAGTACGTGCCGTTGTCGAGCTCCATGGGCGGGTACATGCCGTCGCGGTAGAAATCCAAGTGGCCCGAGGTCTCGTAGAGGCGCGCGTTCGTGAGGTGTGGGGTCACGACGAACTGGTAGCCCCCCTCAACGTGGCGAGCTCGCGAAAAATCCTCCATCTCTTTTCGCACGATGCCACCGCGAGGGTGCCAAACCGCGAGTCCACCACCGAGTTCACTCGGGAAGCTCAACAGGTCGAGTTCGGTCGCCAGTTTGCGGTGATCGCGCTTCTCCGCTTCTTGCAACTGCGTCAGGTGTGCATCCAGGGCGGCGGCCGACTCCCAGGCGGTGCCGTAGACGCGCTGCAGTTGGGGTCGCTTCTCGTCACCGCGCCAGTAGGCCCCGGCGACGCGAGTGAGTTTGAAGTGGCCCAAACGAGAGGTAACGGGCACGTGCGGACCCCGACAGAGATCAACGAAGGCGCCAGAGTTCGCGTAGGTCGACACGACCGATCCCGCGACTTCGCCGAGATCGGTGTCGTCGTTAGCGCCGTCGGCGACGGCCCGAATGATTTCAACCTTGAAGGGCTGGTCGTTAAAGATCGCGAGCCCCTCGTCGATGGAGTGCTCCGAGCGCGTGAAGGGCTGGTCCTCGGCGATGATCGCGCGCATCTCCGCGTCGATGCGCGTCAAATCGTCGTCGGTGAAGTGTTGGCCGCCGGGTAGTTCGAAGTCGTAGTAGAAGCCGTTTTCAATCGCCGGACCGATAGCGAAGTGCGCACCGGGCCACAGTCGCGTTACCGCTTGGGCGAGCACGTGGGCCGTCGAGTGACGAAGCACGTCGCGACCGGCCTCGCTGGCCGGCGTGACGATGGCGACCACGTCGCCGTGGTCCAGCGCGCGGTTGAGATCGGTGAGTTCACCGTTCACTTGGGCCGCGAGCGCGTCTTTGGCGAGACGCGACCCGATCGCCGCGGCGAGGTCGCGCGCGGTGGCGCCCTCGGGCAGCGTACGCGTACTGCCGTCGGGCAACTGAACGTCAATCTCTGACATAGGTGCCTTTCGTTTCCTAAAGCGTAATGCCGAGCAGCGACGCGGCCGAGGTAACGTGCGCGCCCGCGTGCGCCGCGTCGTCAATCGCGCGCAGTGCGCCCGGCGCGTTTAGATCATCGTCCAAGGCGGCGCGCACGTCGTCGAGTACCGAACTCGCACGCCCCGTGCTCTGGGTGGAGCGCCACGTCGCTAGGCGTGACTGTGCCCGCGCCAGTAGATCGTCACGCCACTCCCAGTCGTGGCGGTAGTGCTGATCAAGAAGTGCGAGTCGCACCGCCGCGGGCTCTGATCGGCGAACTAGATCCTCGACGAAGACCAGATTGCCCAACGACTTACTCATCTTGATGCCGTCGAGACCAACGAGACCCACGTGCATCCAGTGCTTCACGAAGGGCTGGCCCGTCACCACCTCGCTCTGGGCGGCTTCGCACTCGTGATGGGGAAAGGCCAGGTCGCGTCCGCCCCCGTGTACGTCGATCGTCTCACCCAGATCACGCAGGGCCAGCGCCGAACACTCCACGTGCCAACCAGGGCGACCCGCGCCCCAGCGAGACTCCCACGACGGCTCGTCGTCGAGGGACGGCTGCCAGAGGACGAAGTCGAGGGGGTCGCGCTTCTTTGGGTCGTCGGGTCGACCACCGTGAATCGCGGCCAGAGCCAACATCTCGTCACGCGAGGTGTGGCTCACTTGGCCGAAGCGACGAAACTTCGCGACCTCGAAGTAGACCCAGCCGTCGACTTCGTAGGCGTAGCCCTCGTCGAACGTGCGCCCAATCACCGTCAAAATCTCGGGAATCGCGCCAGTCGCGCGCGGCTCGGCGTAGACCGGCAACAGGTTGATGGAGTGCATGTCGCGTTCGAACTTGGCCATCTCTTGTGCGGCGAGGTCCAGGTAGTGCACACCGAGTTCGCGAGCCTTGCGCAAAATGTCGTCGTCGACGTCGGTTACGTTGCGCACGCAGCGTGCCTCGTGGCCCGCGTCACGCAGTCGACGCTTTAAGACGTCAAAGCACAGGTAGACGAACGCGTGGCCAAGGTGAGCGGCGTCGTAGGGCGTGATGCCACAGCTGTAGAGCGTGACCAGAGGTCCCGCGTCGAGCTCGAAGACCCCTTGACGTGCCGTGTCGTAGAGACGCATCAGTGCGACAGGCCCGCCAACTTCACGTAGCTGTGCGCCTTGTGACGAATGTTGATCGAGATACACACCGCCGTAAAGGCCTCCACCGCACTCGCGAGGGACAACGAGCCGGCCTCGATTGCCCGCAAACCGGGCATCTCGTCGACCATTGCCGCGACGCGCTCGCGCGCCGGCGCGTCGTCACCAACGATCACCACGTCCGCGTCCAGACCCGAGTCGAGGTCCTCCATCTGCGCCGCCGGAAGGTGATGGAACGCGCCGACCACCGTGCTCTCGGGTAGGGCGAAGGCTAACTGCGCCGCCATCGAGCCCCGAGGTGGGTAGAGCGGTAGTAGTTCACGCCCCTCGCGCGTTAACGCGTTCACCATCGAAATCACGATCTTGCCGCGCAGCGCGTCGCGCAACGCGCTCGTCGTCGCCACCGCGGAGTCCCAGGGTGTGGCAATGATCACGAGATCGCGCGTGGCGACGTCATCGTTGCTCGCGCCCGTGATGGTGCCCGTGCCGCGTGGGGCCATTGCCGCTGCCACGTCAGCCGCACGCTGCGCGTCGCGCGAACCGAGTGCCACGTCGTAACCCGCGCTCGCGAGACGGATCGCAACGCCCCGACCGGCCGGACCGGTACCTCCCACAATGCCAACTGTCGTCATCGTCGTCCTCACGCTCGAAATGCTGAGAAGTACGCTAACAAGATGGCGCTCTTAACGAATCACCGACTATTAATTACTGGAGTCTTGACCGACGATTCGCTGGCCTTTGGCATTGCCCAGCGCGCGCTCGAAGAAGGCGCCACGATCGCGCTTTCCGGGGCGGGACGGGGAACGTCACTGACTCGTCGCACGGCGCGCAAGCTCGGCGACGTGGGTGAAATCATTGAACTCGACGTCACCAACGACGCGCAGATCCACGAGGCCGTGCGCGAGGTCGAAGCCCGCTTCGGTCGTCTTGACGGTCTGGTGCACGCGATTGGCTACGCCCCGCCGAGCTGTTTGGGTAGTGGCATGTTTGCCGCCCCCTTCAGCGACGTCGCGACGGCGATGCAGATTTCTACCTACTCACTGGCCGCGCTCGTCGGCGCCTTTCGCCCGCTCTTGCAACGCAGCGAGGTGCTCGGTGGCGCGTCGGTGCTCGCGCTCGACTTCGACGGATCGCGGGCCTATCCCATGTACGACTGGATGGGCGTGATGAAGGCGGCGCTGGAATCGCTCGGTCGCTACCTCGCGCGCGAGGTCGGCGAGGACCACGTCCGCGTCAACATGCTCGCCGCCGGTCCGATTCGCACCATGGCGGCCAAGTCCATTCCCGGCTTCTCCGCCTTTGAAGACACCTGGGGCGACCGAGCACCGTTGGGCTGGGACGTGCACGACTCGAGTGCGGTCGCCGACACCGCCATTGCGTTGCTTTCGCCGCTGCTTCGTGCGACGACCGGCTCGGTCATCCACGTTGACGGTGGCGCGCACGCCATGGGCTAGTGCTGCTGAACCGCAAACTGGGTTTCGTAGAGGTCTTGGTACAGGCCCCCACGCGCGAGTAACGCCTCGTGGGTGCCACGCTCCACCACGCGCCCGGCGTCAATCACGAGAATCTGATCGGCGTTACGAATAGTGGAGAGACGGTGGGCAATCACGAGCGACGTGCGGTCGTGCATCGTTTCGTCAAGGGCCCGTTGAACGGCGGCTTCACTTTCGGCGTCGAGGTGCGCGGTTGCCTCGTCGAGGACCACGAGCGCCGGCGCCTTTAACAACAGTCGGGCTAGCGCCACGCGCTGCTTTTCGCCACCCGAGAGGCGATAGCCCCGCTCGCCCACCACCGTTTCGAGGCCGAGCGGCAACGAGGCGACGAGATCGGCGATCTGCGCCGAGGCGAGCGCCTGGGCAATCTGCTCGTCGCTCGCGTCGGGCCGCGCGAAGAGCAGATTCGCGCGAATCGTGTCGTGAAAGAGGTGCGCGTCTTGGGTCACGACACCGACGGTGGCGTTGAGTGACGCGGTCGTGGCGTCGCGCACGTCGACGCCGTTGATTGACACCGACCCCGCGTCGACGTCGTAGAGACGTGACACCAACCTGGAGATGGTGCTTTTGCCGGCGCCGGACGGACCGACGAGGGCAGTCATGGTGCCGGGTTCCACGACGAAGGACACGTCGTGCAGCACTTGCGTACGCGGCGTGTCGTCGAGACGCGCCACTGATTCGAGCGACGCCAACGACACTTCGTCGGCACCGGGGTACGAGAACGTGACCTGGTCAAAGTGCAGTCGCGCCGGACCAGCGGGAATCACCGTCGCGTCGGGTCGCTCTTGGATCATCGGTTCGAGGTCGAGCACCTCGAAGAGTCGCTCGAAGGAGACCATGGCCGACATGTAGTCGATATTGAGACTCGACAACTGGGTCAAGGGTCCGTAGAGGCGACCGAGGTAGGCCGTAAGTGCGACGACCGTACCGACTAACAAGGTGCCGTGCAGGGCCTCCACTCCTCCGAAACCGTAAGCGAACGCAGTCGCGAGTGACGCGGTGAGCGACAGCGAGATGAAGAAGTAGCGCTGGTAGAGCGCTTGGTGGACGCCGATGTCGCGCACCTGTGCGGCACGTGCCTCAAAGAGATAGCGCTCTTCGTCGGGGCGACCAAAGAGTTTGACCAACATCGCGCCGCTGACGTTGAAACGTTCTGACATCACCATATTCATCTCGGCGTTGAGCTCCATGCCCCGCTGGAACAACGTCCCGAGACGTCGGGCCACGCGTCGCGCCGGGATAAGGAATACCGGTAACAACACCAGCGACACGAGAGTGATCTGCCACGAGAGCACGAACATCGTCACGAGCACAATCATGACGAGGATGACGTTTCCCACCACGTTCGACAACAGATCCGTGAAGGCCTGCTGGGCGCCGATGACGTCGTTGTTCAGTCGACTGATTAGCGCGCCGGTCTGGGTACGCGAGAAGAAGGCGACGGGCATCTTTTGAATGTGGGCAAAGACCGCGGCGCGCAGGTCGTAGATCAAACCTTCGCCGATAATCGACGAGATACGCCGCTCAACCATGGACAAGCCCGCGTCCACGATGGCCAGAACGGCCGTCAAGATCGAGAGTCCAATAATGAGCCCCTCGCGATGTCCGTAAATACCTTTATCGATAATCGCGCGCAACAGCAGCGGCGCCACCGAACTCGTCACCGCACCGAGAACCACGGCGATGAGAAAAAACACCAGGTCGCGGCGGTACTTCTTCGCGAAGCGCAGTATCCGGGGAAACGTCCCCTTCTTCAGTTGGTGCTCAAGGAGCTTGCGATCGCGCTGCATCGAACGCATCCCGAGGCGGCCACTTCGGCCAACCCCGCCCATTCCGTGCATGCTCATTGTCGCTCCCTCGCCTTAGCAGTGTAGGAACGACGGAGCGTTAATTCGACGCCCTCACACTCAGCCGTGCGCGGCACTCGCGAGAATCAAGAGTCCAAGGGTCATCATGACGAGCGAACCCGTGGTGCGCAACGTCACTAAACGCCGCGGGGAATCTGAGAGCCACTCACGCGCCGTGCCCGCGATGAAACCCCACGTGCCGTCGGAACAAAAGGCCATCACGCTGAAAATCCCTCCAAAAACGAGCAGCTGGAGCGTCGCACTGCCCTTTGACGGGTCCACGAAGTGTGGAAACACCGCGGCGAAGAAGACCAGTGACTTCGGATTCAAAATTCCGACGGTGAAACCTTGACGTATCACGTGAAGGTTCGACGGACGGCTCGCTTCACGTTGCTGCATGGCGCGCGCGTGTTCGTGCCGGTGTCGAAAGGCCTGGACGCCGAGCCACACGAGGTACGCACCGCCGGCGATCTGCAAGGCGACTGAAAAGGCGTGGCTACGCGAAAGTAGGGGGCCCAGACCCACGGCCACGAGCACCGACAGCATTAACGTACCCACGCTGTTGCCGAGTACGGTCAACACCGCGACGGCGCGACCCCAGGCCACGCCACGCGCCAACGTGAACAGCACACTTGGACCGGGCACCATGATGATGGCCAGTGACGCCGCAAAAAAAGTCGCGAACTGTCCGCCGCTAATCACGCGACCGCCGCCGATCAATCACCGTCACACCCCGAAGTCCCCAACCCACGCTAAAGCCGATCGTGAGAGCGAATAACGCGGTTCCTACCCCGACGGTCCCGCCCATGAACCACCCAATCGCCAACACGGTGACTTCAATGGCGAGTCGTACGTACACCACGCTGACCCCGAGACGTCGGTGCAGGCTGGTCATCAGACCGTCGCGCGGTCCCGGTCCGAGGCCCGTGGTGAGATAGAGCGCCGATCCGGCGCCGATGGCAATAATTGCGCCAATGACGTAACTCGCTCGCACAATCGCGTTTGTGGGCGACGTCAAGAGCAACGTCGTCACGTCAAGCACGAGCGCGATGATGACCAAGTTCGCGATCGTGCCGAAGCCGGGTCGTTCGCGCAGAGGCCACCACAACGTCAACACCACGGCGCTGATGAGCGCCGTCGACCAACCAATCGACACGTGGAGGTGACGAGCCAAACCTTGGGCGAAGACGGTCCACGGCGTGGCCCCCCATCTCGACTGCACCAGGAGTCCCTCGCCGAACCCAAAGAGCGCGAGTCCCCCGATCAACGGCGTGAGGGTTGATCGTCGTGGCGACCAGGTGGACGTCGCGCGCCACGTCGTGATGGGTACCTGGTGGCTGAGTCGCATGGTGGTTGCCACGCTATCGCCGTATCGAGATTCGACGAACCGTTCGCCGGCGCGTGAGGGACCCGCGTTCATGTACCAACGCCGGCGAGCCGTCTAGTGGCGTCCCAACTCCTCGACCTCACGCATCTTCGTCACGTTGAACGACCACACTTTTCGACGCCACTCAAGCGTTACCAGCGACGATAAATCCTCTGACGGACGCTCCCCTGACGCCACACCATCTCGTCAGCGGCGGCGGGCTCGTCCCCGCGGCTCGTCACAACACCACCCCAGCCGAACTGCGTTACATTCATCACTTTTGATCTCATCGTCAAAGTAACATTGCTCGCGTTGAGTCACGTCGAGCGTCCGCGACTCGCGGGAGTCTTGAACGATGAAAGTACCGAATCCCGCGCGACCCGCATCCGACTAGTGGACGAGACCGTATCCGTGCCAATCCGAGGTCCCCAAGACCCTCCACCGTCGTTAGCAGCGCTACTCCTCACCGGTGGCTCCAGTCGACGAATGGGTCGCGACAAGTCCCAGCTGCTCTACCAGGGACAAAATCTCGCGCAGCGTACGGCGCACTTGCTCGAAACGGTCGTCGAGCGAGCACTCGAAGTTGGGCCGGGGGTTTCGGGTCTGGTCGCGGTCCACGAGGCGTTGCCAGGGCGGGGGCCGCTCGCGGCGATTGTGGAAGGACGACGCGCCCTTGAGCGTGACGGTCACCGCGGTCCTGTTCTCGTGGTCGCGTGCGACATGCCAATGCTCACTAGAGAACTCCTGCACTTTCTCGCGACGTTTGCCACTACCGGTTCGGCGGTGCCGGTGGTTGACGGTTTCGCGCAACCTCTGTGCGCTAAATGGGGCGTCGCTGACCTCGAGCAAGCGAGCGATCTCCTGGCGCGCGGTGAACGGTCAGTTGAGTTCTTGACACGTGCCGTGGACGTACGGCTCATCGACGAATTCGAATGGTCCGCGTACGCGACGTCGGCCAACTTCCGCGACGTCGACACCCCCGAGGACGCGCGTCGTTTGGGAATTGAAATCTAGTTGTCCTCGATCACGACCGAGTGCGCAATTTCGAGAGCTTCACTCGGCGTCAATCCCGCCTGCGCGGCGAGCCAACAAGCCACGGGCGCAGCCGTTCTCTGTGACGCGTGAGCCGCCGATCCGGCCACGTCGAGAATCGTCGAAAGGTCATCGACACTCGGCATTTCGACGCCGAGTTTCTCCGCAAAAACCCGCAACCAATCGTCGGCCGAAATCACGAAGGCATCCTAACTACCTGGGGAGCATGACCACGCCCAGAATGTTCGCGCATTCGTTAGGCTCAGTCGTACCCGTTGGTGCGTGGGCTTCGCCACCGCAAGCGGGTCCCATCGAAAGGCAAATCTTGGCCCGTTCTTCACCGGAGCGACGAGTGACGCGAGTGACCGTCGGCATGAAGTCTGTCTCAGTGCGTGACGTCCTCGCCGGCGAAGAGCCGCTCGAGATCCGGGTGCAAGGAGCCTCAATGGCGGTCACGATGCGTACGCCGGGTAACGATTTCGATCTCGCTGCGGGATTCATGGTGAGCGAGGGCGTCATCGCACAGCGCCGCGAACTCACCTCCATGCGCTACTGCGCCGGCACCGGCAGTGATGGCGTGAATCGGTACAACGTCCTCGACCTTCAGTTAGCCCCGGACGTGCCGGCGCCGGACGCCAGCGTGGCTCGAGCTTTCTTCACCACGAGTTCTTGTGGTCTCTGTGGCAAGGCGTCCATTGACGCCGTACGCACCCGTTCCCAATTCAACGTGGCCGACGACCCGGCGAGCACGTCAGCGGCGTTTCTCGTGTCGCTCCCGAGTCGCTTACGCGACGCGCAAGAGATCTTTGCTCGCACCGGCGGTGTGCACGCCGCGGCGCTCTTTGACGCCGCCACCGGCAACCTTTTAGTGATGCGCGAAGACGTTGGCCGTCACAACGCCGTTGACAAGGTCGTGGGCTGGGCGCTTCGAGAGGACCGACTGCCACTCGTTGGCACGATTCTGCTGGTTTCGGGCCGCGCGTCGTTTGAATTGGTCCAAAAGGCAGCGATGGCGGGGATACCGATGCTGTGCGCCGTGTCCGCGCCCTCCTCCTTGGCCGTCGATCTCGCGAACGAATTGGGGCTGACCCTGGTCGGATTCTTGCGCGATCCAACGTTCGTCGTCTACGCACACCAACGCCGAGTCGTCGTCGAGGAGTGCGAGAGTTCGCCGCTACCGGCGCTCGAGGCGCACGATGATTGATTTCGAGGTTGGTGTGTTGGAGCCCACGGCGGTTGAGTCCAGCGGCACTAAGACGTTCGCCTCGGGGAAGTACGTCGCCGCACAGCCCCGAGGCGTGGGGTACGCCACACAGCGCAGTCCACGCAGGACCCGCTCCTCGCCCCGCCAGACGCTGATCAGGTCGACCATGTCGCCGTCAGCGAGCGAGTGCTCGGCTAAATCGTCGGCGTTGACGAAGAGGACATTGCGGCCCGCGGAGATGCCCCGGTAGCGATCGTCGAGTCCGTACACCGTCGTGTTGAACTGATCGTGCGAACGGATGGTCTGTAACAAAAGGTGTCCCGCGGGTACCTCGGGCGCGTCGGGTGGATTGCGCGTAAAGCGGGCCTTTCCCGTTGCGGTCGGAAAGACGCGGCCGTCGTGGGGCCCTCGCGGGAGCGTGAAACCTCCGGGTCGCTCAACGCGCGCGACGAAATCTTCGAACCCCTCCACCACGTGAGAAATATGGTGACGAATCACGCTGTAGTCCGCCGCCATGTCGCTCCAACCCAGGTCGTCGCCAAAGAGGGCTTGACCAAGTTCACAGACGATCTGTACCTCACTGCGCAGTTCGGGTGAACCGGGTTCCAGTCGTCCCCGCGACGCGTGGACCATGCTCATCGAATCTTCGACGGTCACGAACTGCTCCCCCGACGGTTGAAGGTCGCGTTCCGTCCGACCGAGACACGGCAGCAACAGCGCCTCACGGCCGTGGTGTAAATGCGACCGATTCAACTTGGTCGCCACGTGAACCGTTAAGGCGCAGCGCGCGAGGGCCGCAGCGGTCACAGCGGTGTCCGGCGTCGCGGCGACGAAATTGCCACCCAGTGCGAAAAAGACGTCGATGTCGCCGTCGCGCATCGCACGGATGGTATCGACGGTGTCGTGGCCGTGGGCGCGCGGGGGCTCGAAGGAGAACTCCGCACCGAGTCGGTCAAGAAATGAGTCCGGCATTTTCTCCCAAATGCCCATGGTGCGGTCCCCCTGCACGTTCGAGTGCCCGCGAATCGGTGACGGACCGGCCCCGGGACGTCCGATATTGCCGCGAAGGAGGAGAAAATTCACGACCTCACGAATCGTCGCGACGGCATTGCGGTGCTGGGTGATCCCCATTGCCCAACACACGATGACGCTGCGTGCGCCAATGACGTCGTCAGCGAATGCTTCGATGTCCGTCCGAGAGATCCCGCTCAGCGTTTCAATCGTCGACCAGGGTGTGTCGCGCCACACCTGACACGCCTCATCGAAACCGTCGCAGAACTGCGCAATGAACGCGTGATCAAAAACGCTACCGGGTCTACTCTCTTCACGTTCGAGCAGCACTTTGTTAACACCGCAAAAGAGTGCCAGGTCGCCGTTGAGGCGAACGGGCAGGTATCGATCGGTCAGCACGGTGCCGGCGCCGACGATGCCGCGCAATTTTTGCGGATTCTTAAAGCGCGTCAAACCGGCCTCGGGCAGTGGGTTAATCGTTACGATGCGCGCGCCGCGCCTCTTCGCGGTCTCGAGAGCGGACAGCATTCGTGGATGGTTGGTGCCAGGATTCTGACCCATAATCACGATGAGTTCGGCGTGATCGGTGATGTCGTCCAAGCTCACGACGCCTTTGCCAATACCAATCGTTTCGGTCAGCGCCGCGCCGCTCGATTCGTGGCACATGTTGGAACAGTCCGGCAAGTTGTTCGTGCCGAGTCGACGCGCGAGCAATTGATACACGAACGCTGCTTCATTACTCGCCCGACCACTGGTGTAAAACGCCGCGCGATTTGGTGACGACATTGACCGGAGATGCCCCGCGGTGAGTTGAATCGCGTCGCTCCACGAAATTGGCACGTAGTGCTGCGCACCCGGCGCCAAATACATGGGTTCCGTGAGTCGGCCCTCTCGTTCGAGTTCATGGTCACTCATCGCTCGAAGTTCTTCAATGGTGCGACCGGCAAAGAAATCGCGGTCGACGCGAGCTTTCGTTGCCTCCCACGCGGCGGCCTTCGCGCCGTTCTCGCAAAACTCCGCGTGGCTTCGTTCTCCGGCCGCCGGATCCGGCCATGCACACCCGGGGCAATCGAATCCCGCGACCTGATTAATCATTCGCAGGGTCGACACACTGCGCACGGGACCCATCTCGCCGAGGGCGTAATCCAACGCGTGACGCACCGCGGGTATTCCGACGGAGGACTTCTTCGGATCGCTGACGCGCACCGCGTCCTCATCGTTCACTGCCATCTGGTTCCTCACCGCCGTTGTCCATCCGCCGTAGAAAGACGCTTCTCGTAACTATAGAAATGCGAATGGAGCTTTTCTTACCGACCCTCAGAGAGTGTGAGTGCTTCGGGCGTCTCGACGACGACCAGGGGTTTCAGGTAACCGTCCCACCGGGTCACGACCCAATGATCGACGGCCATTGACCCTCTACAAGAACGGGCGTCAACGAGTCCATGCGCGTTAACGTCACCACCGGTTTCACCGAAAACTCGCGATCAGCGGTCGGCGCAACGATTGCCGAGGGTCGCACGCCAGGTACTGAGGACGTCCTAGCGCAGTGGCGCCCGGAACGCTCCATTCCGCGCGATAGTCGCGTCCCACGTCGTATTATGAACGACCTTCGCGGGCGCGGGCTTGGTCACGAGCACTGAGCTGACACTGCCGACGATGACGCAAGGTCAGGCCGCAGGGAACCCTCGGTCTCTACACTCGAACGTCTCGTCCTCGCGACGGGACACCGCTTGACTCTCAATCTCGAACGTTCGAGCGATTACCCGCGCGGTCTGCCTGACACCCCACTCGGTCGCCGACTCCGCCAGCGCCGACGTTCGATACTTGCCTGTGCGGCGCTCCACGGAGCAAGTAACGTCCGCGTCTTTGGTAGCACCGCTCGAGGTGAAGACCAACCCAATAGTGACGTTGATTTAGTGGTCGACCTGGAAGAGGGAACAGGATTATTCGCACTGGAGGCACTTCGCAGAGAACTTACGATGATTCTGGGCACGCCCGTTGACATCGCTCCGTCAGACAGCCTCCGGCCCCGAGTTCGTGAACAGGTCGAGCGCGAGGCCATTCAAATATGAGTTCACGGCACGACGACGAACGCCTCGCCGACACTATGGACGCGATTACTGCGATTAATAGCCATCTCGCTCGGGGCGACCTCTCCGACGGGCTCATTTTTGACGCAGTTCGCCTACGGCTCATCGAGATCGGTGAAGCAGTGAAGTTGTTGGATCCCAAACTCGTCGCACAAAGGCCCGATGTCAAGTGGTCCGATGCCGCAGGAATGCGTGATTGATTAACGCACCACTACTTCGACACCTCCCGAGCGGTGGTCGAAGCAACCATCACTGAGGATCTTCCCTCACTTGAAGGAGCCGTCCTTGAACTTCAGGCACGCCTCGAACTCGCCAAAAGGCGCGAACGCGACTTGAGTCGCGATGAGAATAAGGATCGCGGGCTTGGTCGCTGATGCATGAAGAAAATCCGACGCGAAGATTCATGATGCTGCACCTGGTGGTCCACTAAATGGGACGCAGGTCAACGAGTGGGCGCTGGGGGACTCGAACCCTCGACCTCAGCCGTGTGAAGGCTGCGCTCTAACCAACTGAGCTAAGCGCCCGGGACGACAATCCTACTGGCTGGGAGGTTCCCCCACGAAAATTGTGGCGAAGTAGCCTTCACCTGTGCCTGATCTCGACGACTCATCCTTGCCCAATGAAGCGCCGCGCGTGCGTCGTCGTCGCCAATCGCTCGTGCCGCGCTCGGAGATTCTGGGCCTGAATCAACTCGAGCAGCGCGTCAGTTGGGCCGCGGCCATCTTCGCGTACGCCCTCGCCGGATTCACCGCAGTGTTATGGGTACGCAACCAGCCCACTGTCACGAAGGCCCCGACGCTGACCAACGGGACGTGCCCGAAAGGGTTTCACCTGGTGTCGCGGACCTGTGAACAGATCATCCACGTCTCACAGGGTTCCTGGGAGTTCCGCTTCTTCTTCATCGTCATTGTCGCGCTGGCGTTAAGTTACTTTTCGTGGCGTCAGAAGCGCGCCGGCGTCGCGACGTTCGCGATCTTCTTGGGTCTCGGAAATGGCGTCTTCTTCGGCCCGCTCTATTTACTCCTCGGCGTCTGGCTCATCATGCGCGCGTTTCGCCTCCAAAAGTACGGCGACGCCTCGTTTAAAGGCGCGAATCGGGCCGCGCGCGAGCAGGCCGCCCAACGCAAGGTCGATCGAGGTCGTACGAAGAGCAGAAATGCCTCGGGCCGTTCGTCGTCGCCCAACGCCGCTGTCGCGAAGACGCCTACGGCGTCCAAGCGCTACACGCCCAAGAAACAGAACACGCGCCGCCGCTAGCGATGAGTGATCTGGGTCTCGACTATTCAACGACGTGGGGTCGGCGTTACAGCGCTCGTTTCGTGCGTCATTTCATCCAGCACTATCTCTTCCGTCCCTACCTCCGCTGGGCCGGACACTTGGAGGTACGCGGACTCGAGAATCTCGAAGCCTCCCGACCCTTCATTTTCACCGCCAACCACGCGAGTCACCTCGACACAGCGCTCGTCTTGAGCGCGCTGCCGGCCAAAATTCGTAACCGCACGGTGGTCGCTGCCGCCATGGACAACTTCTTTATGGACCGACGTACCGCGCGCCGCACCGTGCTGATGTTCAACGCGATACCGGTCGATCGCCACAAGGTCAATCGACGAAGCGCCCAGATTGCGTTAGATCTCGTGGAAGATCACTGGAATCTTTTGATCTACCCCGAAGGGGGACGTACTCCCGACGGAATGCTGCACGAATTCAAAGGTGGCGCCGCCTACCTCGCCGAACGCGCGCAGGCCAACGTGATCCCCACCTACGTGCACGAATCAGGCTTCCTTCAAGGTCCTAAATGGGCGAAGGCGCCCATGTACGTCGACGCTCCGCTACAGCGTCGCCATCGAGTCATCGTGGCCTTCGGCAAACCGTTGCGCAGTGACGAGGGCGAAAGTATTCGCCACTACAACGCGCGCATTGAAGCCGCGGTCGAGGAACTCGGTCGCGAGGTCAGCGGCAACGCCGACTACGGCATCATCCGCGACGCGAGCTAAAGACCCATCGCTCGAAGCCGCTCGGCGTAGAGCTGATCGGCCACCGTGGGCAGCGCCACCAACTCCTCGCCCACCAGCGACGCCAAGATTTCGTCCGCGAACCAGGGATTCATGGCTAACACCGGACCGTGCGCGTAGGTCGCCCAGAGACGCGCGGCACGGTAGCCGTCAACGCGACCGTCATTGCCGCGCCCTCGTACGACGCGTCCGAGCGGCACGACACCCTCGCCGAGTGTGGTGACCCCACCGTGATTTTCAAAGCCGACGAGGTGGCGCTCGCCCACCACGACCGCAAGATCTCCCACGCTGCGCTTGGCACCGCGCGTGGTGGTCACGTCGACCAGCGCCAAGCCCTCGAAACGATCGTCACCTTCGACGGCGAAGTTCGTGCCGAGGATCTGCAGACCGGCGCAGACCGCGAGCACGTGCGCACCGTCGTGGTACGCCTGCGCGAGTCCGCGCGCGCGCAGCAACTCCGTCGCGTGTCGCTGCGGACCGTCCTCACCGCCGCCGAGCAGAAAGAGATCCGCGGGTGGCAACGGATCCTCGACACCGACCTCCACCATCTCAACGTCGTAGCCACGTCGTCGCGCTCGCGCGCCAATCGCGAAGGCGTTGCCGCCGTCGCCGTAGGTGCCGAGTAACTCGGGCAGCAGCGTCGCGACGCGAATCACGTCGTCGACCTCGCGCGCCAGTCCTGAAATGCCGTGTAGTTCGCCAAAACCGTGACCGGACCGGTCGGTGGCGGGGGCGAATCTTCACTACACAACACGAAGTCAACGCCCGCGTAATCGAGACACGTCGCGAGGTCGAGGCGTCGATCTCCGAAGCAGTGCACGACGCGACCGCGAAGTTCCGAAAAGGGCACGTCGTAGAGCCACGAAGGATCGCGTCCATCGGCCACGCGCGCGTTAATCGCAATCCACAGGTCCCCCGGGAGGTCGCGGACCGTCGCCAGCATGGCGGCGAAACCCGCCGGGTTCTTCGCCAACGTGAGGCGTAGATCGTGACCTCGCCAATGGCGACGACTAAAACGTCCCGCGACTTCCGATAATCGCGCCACCCGTTCACTCGCCGACGTGAGATCAACCCCTAGTTCATCGAGCGCCGTCATGGCCATAGCCGCGTTGGCGCGATTGAAATCCCCCGGGAGTGAGAGTTCCATTGTCCACGACACGTCAACAACGTGCAGTTGCGCGCCCTCGAGCGACGTCGACGGCGTCGGCTTGGCGAATCCGCACGCGCAGTGCCAGTCCGATCCGTCGAAACGAAGCGACTGGGTGCACTTCGGACACGACACGGCGTCCGCCGTCCACGTTGTCTCGACGTTGCACCAGCGCACGTGCACGGCAGTCTCGCTGGCGTAGACGACAAGGGGGTCATTCGCGTTCGCGACCACGACGACGTTCGCCGTCTCGGCCGTGCGCCAGAGCGAACGCCACCGTTCGGCGATCGCCCGAACTTCGTTGGACCGATCAAGTTGGTCGCGAGAAAGATTGAGTAGGACCACCACCCGCGGCGCACAGGCACGCACCACCGCGTCGAGCCACTTTTCGTCGACCTCGAGTACGACGCGCGAACTCGACGAGGCGACGAGCGCGGCCACGTGACCCTCGGGCATGTTCGATCCCGACGTGTTACTGGCGACGTCGCCGCCCCATCCCTCTCGGATCATCGCCGTCGTCGTGGTTTTGCCATTGGTGCCAGTCACGAGGGCAACCGCACGGCCCTTGGCGAGTACACCCAAGAGTCCGGGACGGAGTCGAAGACCGAAGCGACCACCGGCGACGGTACCCGACCCTCGACCGAGGCGTCGAGAGAGTTGATTCACGATCCGAACACCCGTCACGGCCAGTCGGTCGCGGGGTTTCAGCGCAGCCGGCATACGCTCCACGCTAATCACCTTTAAAAACGGCGAAAGGGCCAACCGGGGGGAGGTTGGCCCTTTCGCAAAACCATTCAGTTACTCAGGGGGGATTTGAGTACTGCGGCTGAAACAAGTATGCCGTGCCGCTGACTATCTCGCTACACGATAGGAGAGATAATTTCCATCTCTATAATCGATACGTGGAAATTCGCCAACTGGAGGCCCTGGTGGGGATCGCCGACTACGGCACGTTCTCGGCCGCCGCTGACGTACTGGGCACCGTGCAGTCCAACATCTCAAGTCGCGTCGCGCGCCTCGAGAGCGAGTTAGCGACCGAGTTGGTGGACCGCTCGACGGGGGCCTTGAGCGAGTCCGGTGCGGTGGTCGTGGAACGAGCTCGGCGAGTCCTGCACGAGGTCCGCGCCATCGCCTCGGACATTTCCGAGCTACACGCCGATATTCGCGGTGACGTGACGCTGGGCATGATTGGCACCGCCGGTCGTTGGGTAGTGCCCCTGTTGCTCGAATCGCTCCGGGCCAATTTCCCGCACTTGACGCTACGGATCTCCGAGGGCACCAACTCGGCCCTGGAACCGCGTCTCGTCAATGGCCAGCTTGATCTGGCGGTACTCGCCTGGCCCATCGTTGCCCCGGAACTCACCGAAACCGACCTGTTCACCGAGGACTTGGTCGTCATTGCGCATCGCGACCACCCTCTCGCGCGCGAGCCACGACCGCTTAGCTTCGCGACGATTGCGCGCTACGACGTTCTCTTGCCCCTTCAGGGCACGCCCATCCGACGCGAGATTGATGACGCGAGTCGAGCGGTTGGCGTAGAACTCAACGCCCTCGTCGAGCTCGACGGCCTGCGGACCATTGCCTCAATGACCTTCGACGGTCACGGACCATCCATTTTGCCGGCCACGATGCTGTCGCCACACCTTCGCGCCACCTTCGTAGCGCTCGAAATCGAGGGTATCGCGCGACGTCGCGTCGTGTTGACCGCCCGACGCTACGGCTTTCCTCCGGCACCCGTGCGCGCAATTCAGTCACTCCTTATCGACGTGGTCACTCACGCGACCAACACGCCACAGGGTGTCTACCTTCCGGGTCAGCCCGTGTCGGCGACGTCGTGATGGCATCGTCGTACGCTCGCCAGAACGCCGCACGCTTTATTGTCGAGCGCGACGCAGCCTTCGCCGCGCTCGTCGAAACTATCGGGCCTCCTCCGGCGCGACGCCCCACCCCGGTCGCCGATCGATTCGCGGCTCTAGCTCGGACCATCACCTTTCAACTCCTCGCGACGAAGGCGGCCGCGACCATCCACGCCCGCGTCGTCGAGGCCTGCGACTTAGCAGTAACGCCCGAGTCACTCCTGCGCGCCGGTCACGCGCGACTTCGCGCCACGGGTCTCTCGAACGCCAAGGCGACCGCCATGCTTGCGCTCGCGAGCGCAACGCAGGCGGGTTCCATGAACTTCGCGTTACACGGTCGTCGGCCCGACACCGAAGTCGCGCGCGAGGTCACCTCGGTACGCGGACTCGGGCCCTGGAGTGCCCATATGTACCTCATGAACGCGCTCGGGCGCCCCGACGTCTGGCCCGTTGGCGACTACGGGGTGCGCGCTGGATGGTCGCGGTTGCACCACCTCGACGAGGTCATTGACGAGCGCGCGCTACGCGTCGCCGGTGACGACTTCACCGGACATCGCTCGGCGGTGGCCTGGTACTGCTGGCGCGCGCTGGAGACGCGCTAGGGACGCGCTAGGGACGCGCTAGGGACGCAACGGTAGCGTGGAAGGATGCTGCTAACTCTCGCTGACTTCGAACGTGACGCCCTCGACGCCCTGACCCGCTACACCGCAATACCGGCGCTGTCGCCAATGTTCGACGCGCACTGGGCGCACAATGGTCACCTCGAAGGGGCCCTCGCGTTACTCGTCGACTGGTGCCAGCAACGGCGCCTCGCCAATTTTGAGGTGACGGTGCAACGGTTGGAAAACCGCACCCCCCTGCTGGTGGTGACCGTCGAAGCTACCAACGACCGTCCCGACACCGTGGTTCTCTACGGTCACCTGGACAAGCAGCCACCACTCGGTGACTGGAGCGAAGGACTCGCGCCCTTCGCGCCCGTGCGACGCGGCAATCAGCTGTTCGGTCGTGGCGTCGCCGACGACGGCTACGCCACGTTCGCGGCCCTGCTCGCCCTCGAGGCGCTCGAAGCCGCCAACGTCGCCCACGGCCGCTACGTGGTCCTCATCGAAGCGAGTGAGGAAAGCGGCAGTCCGGACCTCGAGGCGCATCTCGACGCGCTCGCTGCGCACCTGGGTCAGGTCGAACTCATGATCTGTTTGGACTCTGGCGCGCTTACCTACGACCGACTCTGGGTGACCACGTCGCTGCGCGGCGTCTTAAACGTCGAGCTAACCGTCAAAGTCCTGACGCAGGGTCAACACAGTGGCGTCGCCAGTGGCGTCGTGCCTTCGTCGTTTCGCATTCTGCGCGAACTGCTCGATCGACTCGAGGACTCGACGTCGGGTGACGTGATCGTGCCCGAACTCCAGGCCACCATCCCCGAATCCCACGTGCGCGCCGCCACCGCCATCTTCGACGAGTTTGGTGACGTCGTAGCCAGAGAACTCCCCACCCTCGAGGGATTGCGGCTCATGGGTCGTGACGGCGCCGACCGACTCCTTCGACGTACCTGGGCACCCACGCTTTCGGTCGTCGGTATGGGTGGGATTCCTACGCCCGACGTTGCCGGCAACGTGCTGCGCCCGTCGACCACGGCCGTGCTCTCGTTTCGCTTGCCCCCGAGCGTCGACGCCGAAGTGGCTCGCGAGGCCGTGGAACGACTCTTGACGACCAACGTCCCGGCCAACGCCACCGTCGAGGTGCGCTCTTCCGCGGCGAGTGGTTGGGTTTCGCCGCCCCTTACCCCGTGGCTGGCCACCGCACTCGAGGAGGCGTCGCGGGTGGCTTTCGGGCGCGAGCCGGGCTTCACTGGTGAGGGCGGAACGATTCCCTTCCTTGGTTCGCTCGCGCGGCGCTTCCCGAACGCGCCCTTCGTCGCGACGGGTGTCCTCGGGCCCCACTCCAACGCGCACGGTATTGATGAGATGCTCGACCTCGACATGGCGGTTGGCGTCACGAACGCAATCATTAGCCTGTTGGCAACACACGCTCGACGTTAAGGACCCCTCCCCATGACGCAACACGTAGATCTCTGGGTTGACCCCCTGTGCCCATGGGCCTGGATCACCTCTCGCTGGTTACTCGAAGCCGCCCGAGTACGCGATCTCGAGGTGGGCTTTCACGTGATGAGCCTGGCCGTGTTGAACGAAGGTAGGGATCTGCCCGACGAGTACCTGGAGTTAATGAAAAAGGCGTACGGACCAGTGCGCGTGCTCATCGCCGCGGAGCAGCGCCACGGCCCGACCATCCTGGAGCCGCTCTACAGCGCCATGGGACGTCAGATCCACGTCGAGTCAAAGAAGAACTACGACGACGTGATCGTGGCGGCCCTCGACGTGACCGGTCTCGAAGCAGACCTGGCGCAAGCCTCGACGAGCACCACCTTCGACGAGGCCCTCCGCGCGAGCCACCTGGCCGGGATGAACCCGGTCGGCTTCGAGGTCGGTACGCCCATTATTCACGTGGGTGAGGTCGCGTTCTTCGGCCCCGTGGTCACACCGGCGCCTAAGGGTGAAGCGGCCGGCGTACTTTACGACGGCGTGATGGCCGTCGCCAGTACCCCGGGCTTCTTTGAACTCAAGCGCACCCGCACGCGCGAACCCGACTTCGCGTAACTAACTGCGCGGCACGTCCTTCCAGGCGACGTCCTTATCGTTGCGCGGTTCGCCGGGCAGTCCGAGCACGCGCTCGCCAATGATGTTGCGCATCACCTCGCTGGTACCGCCCTCAATTGAGTTGGCGCGCATGCGAATGAAGGCCTTGCGCATGTCGCCTCCGGTCATCGCGGACTCGGTCGGGCGCACCTGGGGGTAGTTCGACGCGTAGAGCATCCCGTCGGCACCGAGCAGGTCCACGCAGAGCTCGCTGGTTCGCTGATTCTCCTCGGCGAATGCCAATTTCGCCACTGACCCTTCGGGTCCGGGGGTGCCCGCGCGCCGTAGGTCGCTCGCGCGCCAGTTGGTTAAGCGACCGACTTCGTTACGCACCCACGCTTCCATGAGTTGCGCGCGCACCGCCATCGCGTGCGCGTCGCGGCGGTCGGCCCAACGATCGCGCCAGATCTTGACAGCCTCGCCAATGAGACCCGAACCTCGAGGTGGCACCGTGCCACCAATGGAGACACGCTCGTTCATCAGCGTCGTAATCGACACCGACCAGCCCTCCCCGACGCCGCCAAGGCGTCGAGTGTCGGGAACGCGAACCTCGTTGAAGAAACACTCGTTGAACTCGGCCTCGCCGGTGGCTTGGTACAGCGGACGAACGTCGACCCCCGGGGCGTGCATGTCCACCAGAAACGCCGTAATGCCCTTGTGCTTCGCGACGTCGGGGTTCGAACGCGCGATCAAAAGCCCGAAGGCCGCTTCGTGCGCCAGCGTGGTCCAGACCTTTTGGCCGGTCACAATCCACTCGTCGCCGTCACGCTGCGCGCGCGTCGCGAGGGTGGCGACGTCGGAGCCCGCAACCGGCTCAGAGAAGAGTTGACACCAGATCTCCTCACCGGTGAACAGTGGGCGCAGAAACCGTTGCTTTTGCTCGTCGGTGCCGTGGATCACAATGGTGGGCGCGACCATGCCGTAGCCAATGACGTTGCGCCCGGCGGCCGTCGGCGCGCCGAGTCGACTCAGGCGACGCAGCACGTACAACTGATCGGCCGGTGAGCCGTCGAGTCCTCCGGCACCTTCGGGGAAGTGCACCCAGGCGAGTCCCCGGTCAAACTGTTCGCCCAAAAAAACGGTCGGTGGCGTCGCGCTCGGCGGAAAGCTCGTGACGAGTTCCTCGATTCGTTCATCAAGCTGCGCTTCGCTGAGTGCCATGGTGCTCCTTTAGGGTCTGCCCGCGTTCGCATCCTAGGCAGGTGGACGATGCCCTCGCGGCCGTTCCACTAGAACGTAACGATGACGATTCGACGAATTCTCGCTACCTCGGGTGGTTTCGTACCCGGACCCACGCAACGCAGCGTCCGATTGGGCCAGATGTTGCTCGACGCGCTCGCGCTCACTAAGAAGACGCGACCACGTGTCTGCTTGGTCTACACCGCGAGCGGCGACCCCGACGACTACTACGCGCGCAGTTACGAGGCCTTTAACGCCGCGGGCTGTGACGTGAGTGAACTTCGCCTCTTTCTCCAGCCCTCGGCCGACCCCGAAGAACGCCTTACGACGAGTGATCTCGTGTGGGTTGGCGGCGGGTCCGTCGCGAATCTTCTCGCCCTGTGGCGCCTACACGGTGTTGACGACGCGATGAAGAGCGCGTGGGAGCGTGGCGTCATCTTGGGTGGTGTGTCGGCGGGCTCTTTGTGCTGGCACGTCGGCGGTACGACGGACTCATTTGGCCCCGAACTGCAACCGGTCACCAACGGTCTCGCCCTGCTGCCCTACGCCAACGGCGTGCACTACGACTCGGAAGCGCAGCGCCGCCCTCTCTTGCACCAGTTACTTCGCAGCGGCGTACTCCCGGCGCGCGCCTTCGCCACGGATGACCACGTCGGGCTGTGGTACGAGGGCACCGAGCCCGCCCTCGTCGTTGCGGACTACGCCGTGGCACCCGGCACCGCGGCCGCGTACGACGTACAACTCGTGAACGGCGAGATTGACGAACGTCGCGTCGAGGTTGGCGCGCGGGTCCACTCAGGGTAAGGCGACGTGCGCGCGCGGCAAGGTCGAGCGCGTCACGTCGGCGGCGCGCGCGAGTTCACGCGCGCGCGTGTCGAGGCCCTCGGCGCCGCAAAGTCCTAGCCAGTTCGCGAGTAGCACGTAGCCGTCTTCGGTGAGCACCGATTCGGGGTGGAACTGCACACCCCAGAGCGGCAACGTCGCGTGGCGAAGACCCATAATCAGGCCGTTGGAACGAGCCGTGACGATGAGTTCATCACCCAACGTCGACTCGTCGACGACGAGCGAGTGATAGCGCCCCACCGTGAGCAACGCTCGCACTCCCTCAAAGATTCCTTCACCGTCGTGTTCCACGACGGACGAGCGGCCGTGCAACAGTTCGGGGGCGTTCACGACCGACGCGCCAAAGACCTCGCCGAGAGCCTGGTGACCTAGGCAAACACCCAGCAGGGGTTGGGCCACGTCGGCACAGTGACGAATAATCGATTCGCACCGACCGGCGTCACGTGGGTGCCCCGGACCAGGCGAGATCAACACGCCGTCAAAACCTTGCGTATCGTGCACATCCACGACGTCGTTACGCGCGACGTGCACGTCAGCGCCGAGTTCGCCCAGGTACTGCACGAGGTTGTAGACGAACGAATCGTAATTATCGACGACCAGGACGCGGGGCGCGACGCTCATAGGCGCCAAGCCTAGGTGAGAGTTACTAGCCTTTCGCCATGTCGTCGATTGATGAACCGACCTTTCTTGATCTCGTCGAGCGGGGCTTTAACGTCGTCCCCTTGTTTGAGACCCTGCAGCTGGACCGCGAGACTCCGGTCTCGCTCTACCAGCGCTTTCGCGCCCGCGCGATCTACCTCCTTGAAAGCGCCTCCCTCGGCGAGGCCACTGGGCGATACTCATTTCTCGGTCTCGACCGGCGGTGGCGACTCACGACCAGCGCGGGCGCGGTCCAGTGGAGCGATCACGACGAGACGTCGACGCTCGACGCGCCCTTAGCCGCACTGCGCGAACGCCTGCGGAGTTACCGCGCCTACCACGCGCCCGAGTTGCCCGACTTCTTCGCGGGTGCGGTGGGCTACGTGACCTACGACTACGTCCGTCGCCTCGAGCATCTTCCCCGCGGCGAAGTCAACGCCTCGTGGTCCGACGTTGATTTCTCCTTTGCCGGCACCGTGCTGGTGTACGACCATCTGCGCCACGCGACGACCGTCGTCGTGAACGCACTCGTTGACGAGGCGACGAGCCCAAGGGCCGCGTACCAACTCGCGCGCGCACAACTTGATGATTTGATTGACGATCTGATGTCCAACCCGCCAACGTTGGACGCAGAGGTCGAACGACTCATCGCTACGGCACCGAGTCGCCGGGTTGGCGTCGACGTTCGCGCCCGCGCGAAGGAGCTCTCCAGCTTCAGCGCCGAGGAGTACGTCGCCGTGGTGGAACGTGCGAAAACGCACATTGTGGCCGGCGACGTCTTCCAGGTCGTGCCGAGCCAGCAGTTCCGACGAGCCAGCGCGGTCGACCCCTTGACGCTCTATCGCGTGTTACGAGCTCTCAATCCGTCGCCCTACATGTACCTGCTCGACGCAGGCGACAATCAGTTGGTCGGCGCTTCACCGGAAATGCTCCTCCGCGTCCACGACGGCGTCGTCTCGACGCGTCCAATTGCGGGGACGCGACCTCGCGGCGCCACCGACGAGGCCGACCGCGACTTAGAGGCCGAGATGTTGCGCGACGAAAAGGAGATCGCCGAACACGTGATGCTGGTCGATCTGGGTCGCAACGACGTGGGCCGCGTGGCCCAGCCCGGCACGGTACGCGTCGAACAGCTCGCGCACGTCGAACGATTTTCGCACCTCATGCACCTCGTGTCGCACGTCGATGGCCGTCTGCGCGACCAGCTCGACGCCTTTGACGCCTTTGACGCGCTCTTCCCGGCCGGCACCCTCACGGGGGCGCCCAAGGTGCGAGCTATGGAATTAATTGACGAGTTCGAACCGGTCCTTCGTGGCCCCTACGGCGGCGCCGTGGGTTACTTTTCCTTAAGCGGCGACGCGGACTTCGCGATCACGATCCGCACCGTCGCACTCCGTGACGGAGTGGCGACCATTCAAGCCGGTGGTGGCGTCGTCGCGGATTCCGATCCACGCTTTGAGTACGAAGAGACGATCTCGAAGGCCTCCGCGCCGCTCCTCGCCCTCGAAATCGCCGATCCTCGTTAACGGCTACGCGGAACCAATCGGCACGATTGATCCGTTCTGCAGTTGGGCGAACGACGTCACGGTCGCGCGCCGGTTGCCGTTCGCCGCAAAGGACACACTCCCGGTGATCCCGTGGTACACGACGCGTCGTAGCGCCGCCGTCAGCGCGGCGCGCGTCACGCGCGACAGCGACCCCATCGCGGCAATGATGGTGTTCGTCGCGTCGTAGGCCTCCGCGGCGTCGTTCGCGCGCGCCGCGCTGACGTGCGCGACGCGGGCGAAGGCACGATTGAAGGCGACGTTCGTGGACGTCACGCAGCCACAACTCAAGTACACCCCATCGAGATTGTTCGTCATCGCGACCGAACGCACGAGGGCGGACGAATCGACCGCGTCGTCTGAGAGTATGACGCCGTGATAGCCCGCGTTGGTGAGCGACGTCAAGAGGAGTCCGAAGTCACAGTAGGAACCTCCGTAAAAGACGGACGTCGCTTGACTCGCTAGCGCGGCTCTCGCAATCTGGGTGTACTGGGCCGCGTCACCGGGGCCTGTCGCGCACTGGGTCGTTGCGGGCGCTACTTCATTGGTGACGATGCCCCCATCGCGCGTCACTTGCGCGCTGACGGCGAGTGCTATTGCCGACCCGTACGCCGAGCCGTCACTCACCACGAAGACACGGCGTGATCCGCGCGCCTTGACCAGGAAGTCACCGTCGGCAATACCTTGGGCTCCGTCATCGGCGACGACCCGAAAAAAATTGCGGTAACCCATCGTGGCGAGGGATGGCGCACCCGCCGACGGCGTCACCATCGCGAGCTGACTCGCGGCGAAGAGTGGTCCGGCGATCGCGACGTCCTCATTCGTGGTTGGTCCCACCACGGCGACCAGGTGAGGTCGCGACACGAGGTGTTGATCAATGACGCGGCTGAGCGCCGGATCGCCCTTCGTGTCATACGCCACGAATTGAAGTCGAAAAGGCAGCGACGAGCGGGCGTTGGCTTGATTCACCGCTAGACGTGCTGCCAACTCGAGCCGCGTGGTGAAGGTGCCTTGGGGTCCCGTGAGCGGACCCACGAACGCAATCTCGTACAGCGGTCGCTGCGTCGGATTCGAGGCGAATACGGGCGTCGAGGTGAGGATCAGAGCGCACGTCAACATAGTGCTCACGACCGGAACGTTCCAGTGTCGAGTCCGTACGTGCATGGCAACTTCCCTTTACGTGTGCGGGCTAGGGGCGGTGCCCAACACACCGCTGCGCATCCCCTCGCGTCAACACGCGGCACCCTTTCACGCGCGCGCTCGGTGACACGACCTCGCGTCCAAGGGGCGACGTGTCCGCACAACTAACTACAGCCTACGGCGCCACCACAGGCCCGTTGGCGTGACTTTGGTCACATCCCGCACCGCCACCAATTCGCCATCGAGTGGCGTTACTTGTTGTTCGGCCCACGTCGACGTCGCGCGTGGCACGACATCGCCTAGCGAAGAGGTTCTCTAGCACCGGGCGCGGCGGGGAGAATCGGATCGTCCGTGACGAAGTGCAAACTCGTCTGACCCGACCGATTCACGCCCACTTGCGCGAAGAAGACTTCCACGGCCGCGCGCGCGTCACCTAACGCGTCGTGTCCCCCTGGTGTGACGCCGTAGTGCGCGCAGAGTTGTGCCAGGCCCCGTCGCGGTCGTGCGACGCGACTGGGCTCAATCGCAAGGTCGTGCTCCACAACATCAACAATTTTCAGTAATGAAAGGTCGAGGGGCGGACCCTGCAGCGAGAGACCGAGCAGTGACTGCGCGCTGCGCCGGAGCATTTCCAAATCGAACTGGGCGACGTTGGCACCTACAATTACCGCACCCACTCGCGCAAAATGACTGATCAGTTCAATGGCGCGCGACACGCCGGCGGCGGGGTCAAGAACCGTCTCCGTCGCTCGCTTCGCGTCAAGGTCGGCCACGCTCAATCCGTGCACTCGGCGCGCACCGTCACTGATTACTCGATCCGGCATCACGAAGTACTGCTCGCTCCAGACCGCGACGCCGAAACGGTACGCGCAAAGTCCGTAGGAAATCGCTTGATCGTGCGTCACGCTGAGGCCCGTCGTCTCGGTGTCGAATCCCAAGACGAGTTCGGGCACGTGAGGAAAACGCCTAGCCACGTCACTTACTCTTACCGCAGCGTGTGACGCGTCGCCATTTCCTCTCTTTTTGTAGTCCTGCAACGAACCTTAGGGAAACTTTAGGTAGGTGCCCTAGGTTGATTCGACGTGTCGACCAGGAGTACGCGGCCCCACGGGGTTGCAAAGCACGTACCACACAGGAGCAAGGCGCAAATGAGAGTTCTTCGTAGACGGGGCACCTTGATGAGTGCAGCGTCTCTCTTCGCGATCGCCAGCTGTGCACCAGCCCTCGTCGCGAGCGCCCCCGCCGTCGCCGCGCCATCGCCAGGTTTCTACCTCAGTCTTGGCGCGTCCGAATCCGTCGGCGTCCAACCGAGCGCCCGTTACCCTCACGGAGGGTTCACCAACGAGGGCTACGCCAACGACCTCGTAAGCGCGTTGGCCTCGGAGGGCGTCAACCTTACGCTGACCCACCTGGGCTGTCCCGGCGAATCCACGACGAGCGCCATCTCCGGATTCGATCGCTGCTCGCACGCGAGTGGCTCCCAACTCTCTGACGCCGTCGCCTTTCTCAAAGCCCACACCAACGACGCGGGACTCGTGACCATTGACCTGGGCTTCAATGACCTTCGCCCGTGCGTTCTGCAAGAATTTGTCAACCCGTCGTGCGCGTCCGCGCAACTCGCGTTCACGCGCGAGAATCTGGCGACCATCGTGTCAACGCTGCGCGCAGCCGCCGGACCCAAGGTCACCTTCATTGGACTGAATCACGCCGACCCGTTCCTCGCGTACGCCGTGAATCGGACCCGCGATCTCAATTTTGCTGCCGCCAGCGCGAGCGCCATCACCGCCCTTAACGCGACCCTGGCCAACGTCTACTCGTCGGCTCACATTCCGGTGGCGAACGTCGCGGGGGCCTTCGCGAGTGCGCAGGCAACGCCGACGCGACTCGCCCACATTGGTTGGGCGCCTCTTAACGTGACCCGAGAGTGCAACTGGACCTGGATGTGTCCGTCGGGGAACGTTGGCCCCAACATCCACCCCAATGACAAGGGCTACCAGGTGATGGCGCGCGCCATTGAACAAGCGCTCCCCCAGAGCTTTTTCGCGACGCAGAACACCCCCAGTAATTAGTCTCGCGTTCGGCGGCATCGTTGTCTACAGTGAGTTCTGACAACGACATCGGAGGTCGCGCCATGAAGGGCTTTAAGAATTTCTTGATGCAGGGAGATCTCATTGTTATCGCGGTGGGACTGGTCGTCGCCTTAGCCTTTTCCACCCTCATCAAAGCGTTCACTGACTCCATCATCACGCCACTGGTGAGCGCGCTTGAAGGCTCGAGTACGACGAGTCCAGGTCTCGGATGGACCATCAATCACCAATTCGTCAACGTCGGGACGTTTATCTCGGCCGTGGTCTATTTCGTCATCTTTATGTTGGTCGTGTACTTCGTACTGGTGACGCCCTACCGCGCCTACATGGCCCGCTTGGGTCGTAAAGTCTTCTCGGCGCCCGAAGCAGCTCCACCCACGAAGACCTGTCCGGCGTGTTTGTCGAGCGACCTTCCCCTCGCGGCCTCCAAGTGCCGTTACTGCGCGAGCGACGTCGCCGCCGCCTAGTTCCCCACAACACCCGGGAGATCAAACCATCCGCGAGGTCAACGCGGTGACCTAGCGTGGCGCTCGTGCATCACTTGAACGCGGCGAACGAGGCGTGGGCGGCGTTCTTCGCGCTCCTCACCGCCCTGGTGAACGCGATCGCGCTCACTACCCAACACCTCGCCAGTACACGAGCGCGCTTCGATCTACGGGGCGCCGCACTTTGGCGCCACCTCCTTCGCCAACCTCTCTGGTACGTCGGATGGCTCGCCCTCTTTGGTTCATTAGTCTTTCAAGCCCTCGCCCTGCACTTTGGCGCACTCAGCCAGGTCCAGCCACTCATCGTGAGTGAACTCATCATGGGGCTCGTCATTCGTCAGTGGTGGCTCCGCCAGCGCGTTTCGCGTGCCGCGTGGACGAGCGCACTGGTCACCGTCGGGGGACTGGCACTGTTCCTCGTGGTCGCGTCACCGCGACCGGGGCTCACCAGCGCCCGCGACGGGCGCGTTGTGCAAACGCTCGTCGTTCTGAGTGTGGTTATTGCGCTCATCACCTGGCTCGTGCGACGCGCGTCACCGGCGCGACGCGCCGCGAGCTTCGCCACCATCACCGGACTGCTCTGGGCCTTAGAAGCCACCTTCATTAAATCGACGACTGATTCATTAACCCACTTCGGTGTCCTCGGGGCCCTCACCCATTGGCCGATCTACGCTTTCGCCCTCGGCGGTGTCGCGGGATTGGTCAGTGAGCAAGCTGCCCTCCACGCCGGACCATTGCGGGTGTCGCAGCCGCTCATCGTTCTCGTTGATCCACTGGCGAGCGTACTGCTCGGCCTGTGGCTCTTCCACGAACACCTCCGTTCGAGCGCGCCGGCCATTGTCCTTGCACTCACGGGCCTCGCGGTGATGGTCGTGGGGGTCATCGCGATGACGCGTTTCGTTCCGGCGACCATGCTCTCCTCGCGCGAAGCGCCCTTGCTGCCTAGAATCGCGCCCAATGAGTGAACTCGACGAACAGGGCCGACCGCGTCCGCCCAGCAACGCCGGCGAGGTCGATACCCTCGTGGGTTTCCTCGATTTTCAACGCGCCACGTTCGAATGGAAGTGCCGAGGACTCTCCGCGGCGCAACTCCAACGTCGGGTGGGTGCGTCGACGATGACACTCGGCGGCATGCTCAAGCACCTGGCTTTCGTAGAGGACTACTGGTTCAGCTACTGGTGGCGCGGTACGCCACTTCCCGCACCGTGGCGCGACGTCGACTGGGACCAATCCCCCAACTGGGAGTGGGACCGCGCGGCGCACGAAGAGCCCGACGAGCTATTTCGTCAATGGCACGATGCCGTGTCGCGCGCGCGTGACGTCGTGCGCGCTGATCTGGCGCTGGGCACCCTCGACGACCTCGCCCAGCGCACCGAGGAAGGCGAATCGCCGACCCGTCGTTGGATGCTCTGTCACATGATTGAGGAGTACGCGCGCCACTGCGGCCACGCGGACCTTCTACGCGAATCGATCGACGGCGAGACTGGCGAGTAGCACTCGTCAGCTGTTACGCGACGACGTCGATTCGCTGCGTCGTGGCAGCACCCAGTCAGGACGTGCAAAGTGGCAGGTGTACCCGTTGGGTATGCGTTCGAGGTAGTCCTGGTGCTCGGGTTCGGCCTCCCAAAAGTCCCCCGCCGGCGTCACTTCGGTGACCACCACGCCTGGCCAGATGCCCGACGCGTTCACGTCCGCGATTGTGTCCTCGGCGACTCGACGCTGCTCGTCACTGAGGTAGAAGATTGCCGAACGATAACTCGGTCCCCGGTCGTTACCCTGACGATCTTTGGTGGTGGGGTCGTGAATTTGAAAGAAGAACTCGAGTAGTTCTCGGTACGACGTCACCGTGGGATCAAAGACGATCTCAATCGATTCGGCGTGGTTACCGTGGTTGCGATAGGTCGCGTTCGCGACCTCGCCGCCGCTATAACCAACCCGCGTGCTCAACACGCCGGGGCGACGACGAATCAGATCCTGCATACCCCAAAAGCAACCGCCAGCGAGAATCGCGGTTTCGCTCGTCGTGATACTCATCTTGTCTCCTTTTCGATTTCGTAATTCCTGACCTGCGCCGAGAACCTACCGGACGTCTCATCATGGATGACGCGGTACCGAGTCCAGCGTAGGGCCGCGGTGCGAACGCGGTGCCACGGTGCCTCGTCGCTGGCCGTAGGGTCCGCACAACTTGACGCGTGGGGCGACTTCGTGAAAGCGGGCGGCAACGCGAACGAATTAGAGATGGTCCAGGTTGACGACGATTGCCTCTTGCGTGGATCGGGCCAGAATCACCACCGCGGGTTCCTCTAAAGAGTGATTCTCCTCGCGGTGCGCCACGAACCCGGGGACGAAGACGTAGTCCCCGGGGCTCGCGTCGAGGCGAACCTCTCGGCCGTCTCTCAAGAACACGAATGAGGGATTTCCCGACAGCACGTAAATCCCCGTTTCGGAGTCACCGTGATGGTGCGCACTCGACGCGCTATCGGGAGCCAAGACGCTTTCACCCATCCATATCCGACTCGCCCCCACCGTGGCGCCCGATACCGCCTCGTAGCGTTGCATGCCCTCACTTTGTGCCGTCACCGAAGAACGTGACGCACCCGCAACGAGTTGAACTTCACGCCCCGCGTTCTCTTCGATGGTCACGACACTCCTTATCGTTGGTCCTTCGCACGACACGCTACTCAACGTGGCAAATTTGGCGACGGTTGTGTGCGCAGCACTTCACGACACCGTCAACGCACTAGATCCACGAACGTAGCCGTTTACGAAGAACGGCACGCCAGGCAGTCTTCCAACCGTGTCGCGCCTCGTCACGCCGCTCGCGTTCCATCCGTATCAATTCCTTCACGACGTCGCCCGCGTGGAGTTGAAAGATGGATGATTTCGCCAACCAGAGTTCCGCAACGACCGCGTCATGCTGCTCGCCGAGTACGCCTTGAAGTTCGGCCAACGACGCGGCGAATTCCGTGGCCAACTCGCCTTCAACGAGGGATACCGCCTCGACCGCGTAACGGCACCGCTTGGTGAGAATCCGCAGGCGGTGCAGTTCGTGGTCCGTAGGGTCGTCGTCGAGGCTCGCGACGAAACGGCGCAGTCGGCGCCAGGGGTAGCGCGCGAAGTGGGCACAAGTAACCATCGCGGGATCTCCGAGTGCTAGCTGGTTGCGACCGACGAAAGGTGGCGCAGTGGCGCACGAACTCAGACTGGCCGTGAGCACACCAAAACGCTCG
>JANWIR010000046.1 GCA_025449805.1 Acidimicrobiales bacterium
AAGAAAGTCGTTGGACTGCGTTGGGACGGAGGCCCGTCGTTGCCAATAACGCTTATTGCCCTTGACCGATAGGTACAAGCGAAGGAGTCGAACGACGGCGGTCACGACGAGAAGGATGACGATGCCAACGATGGTCGTCCACACGACGCGAGAAGTGGAAGTGAACACGGGTAGAAGGATAAAGGGTGAAAGTGCGCTGCGTGCTGCTCCCGTGCGCGGGCAAGAACTCAACGCTTGGTGAGCCGAGAAGTCGCTGCCTTGAACGCATCAAACCGATTCGTATTGGTACCAACGAGATTACGGGCTTGCCGAAGTGGCTTTTGTGTTGCTTCGTTTGAATTGGTCAGGACTTTAGGCCCAGACGACGAGCAATTTCGTAAACGGCACTAGAAAAATATTCGTCCGACTTCGCAACAGAATTGACGAAATGACCAAACAGCTCGAAGCTTAAAAGTCCAAAGATTGCTGACCAGGCCATCAGGCACCTCGACATCTGGTCAGGACTCATGTCAGGCAAGAGTTCGCCAAGTCGGGCATCAAGAACCCGGGGCGGCAGCGAAACAGGTCCGAAGTTTGATGCATCGATGGTCCCTGAGCGGGCAATGTGCGCGAGCACCAACGGAATGCGCGCGGCTGGGGCAATGGTTGATTCAGGGGCTGCGTAGTTGGGGATTGGTGAGCCAAAAATAAGAGCGAATTCGTCTCGGTGCTCGAGTGACCACGATCGAATCGCTTTGCAGACGGCAACAAATTGATTAGTGGGAGTTTTGCGCTGCGCTGCTTGCCACGCTCGTTCGGCCGTTGAACCAAGATCGTTATACGCATCGATGATGAGCGCGGTTAGCAGAGCGTCGCGAGTGGGAAAGTAGCGGTACAGCGCGGATGACGACTCGTTCATTCGGCGGGCAATTTCACGTAGCGAAAGACCGGCGGCGCCATCGTTCGCCAAACAGTGCCGGGCGACGCCCTTGATCTGTTCAGCCTTGGCGGCTCTGTTCTCTTGGACTTTGCTGAGGGTCACCAACATTGAGCCTATTCGGAAATGAAAATAATAAGAGCACTGCTCTTGACAATTGGTGAGGCGCTGTTTATAGTGAGAGCACTGCTCTCATTAGTGAAAGGCGAAAAAATGGATAAGTACCTAATCGTGGGTGCCGGCGCAACGGGACGGGCGGTTGCGCGCTCGCTCATCGCACGCCACGCACACGTTGTGATGGTGAGTCGGTCTGGTTCTGGTGCTGAGCTGGGGGGCGTTGAAGTGAGACCAGGCAGCGCGACCGATCGAGAGTTTCTGCTCGAGGCAGCACAAGGTTCGACGGCAATTTTTAATTGTCTCAATCCGAAGTATCACCAATGGTTGACTGACTGGCCGCCAATGGCCGACGCTCTCCTTGACACGGCAATAAAGAGTGGAGCGGTGCTCGCGACGCTGAACAATCTTTACGCCTACGGTCAACCTGATGGACCGATGAAACCAACCGACCCGTTGAAGTCAACACTGCCTAAGGCCATCGTGCGAGCACAGATGTGGCGTGACGCACTGGCGGCGCACGAACGAGGTGACGTGCGGGTTACCGAGGTCAGGGCCTCTGACTTCATTGGTAGCGGATCCCAGTCGTTCTTTGAACGAGGTAAGAAGGCGCTGCTTTCCGGCAAAGCAGTTGTCACCATTGGGAATCCCGACGTTCTTCACTCCTGGACGTATACCGAAGACGTGGGCCGCACTCTCGTCGCCGCGGCAACGGATCCAATCGCGTGGGGTCGACCATGGCACGCCGTAACAAACGACGCAAAAACCATGCGCGACGTTTTCAATGACATGGCGAAAGCCGCAAATCTCAGTGAACCGAAATTACGGACTATCCCGACTCCTGTTCTAAAGGCAATTGGTTTGTTTGCGCCACAAATGGGCGAACTGCCAAAGACCTTGTATCAATTCGAACGACCGTTCATTATCGATGACTCGGCAACAAGAGCGGAACTCAATCTCGTGCCGACAGCCTGGGATGAAATCATTGCTGAGTCAGTGTTACCCAAAAGGTACTAAGAGATTGACTCGCCCCCACGGGTTCGATCGCGCGGCGCTACCGAGAACGGGTCGATGGTCCTACATCACGTGAGACGTCAGCGACCAGGTCAAAAGGTGTATTGAGCGGTGGTGCACGATTGTCGGCCTTCTGCGGGCGCTGTTGCCATGGCTCGAAATCTGGGATTGCCCATCGAATGAAGGGTCGGATGTTCCCGGCGCCCACATGGGGCGTGACCGTTGCGCAAGTGTTGGCCATGAACCGGTCCACGACCGCGACTCATTGTTCTAAAGGCCATCAAGCAACCCGCGCAGGGCGTCGGTGTAGGACTCGAGGGCTCGCCGTCCCTGCGAGGTGAGAGTGATCGTGGTGCGCGAGGCAGATCCTATTCCGATCTTTTCACTATCGACGTATCCGGCGTCTTCGAGCTTGCGCAAGTGGGTGATGAGATTGCCCGGCGTCAGTGCGATCTGGCTTTGAAGTCGCGTGAAGGCAAGACGGTCGCCAAACGGGAGGGCCGCGAGCGTCGCCATTATGCGCAGACGCGCTGGGACGTGAATGAGGGGATCGAGCTCCGAAGCGGTCACGAGTGTGCTGCTACGCGCGGCGCTGCACGAATCGCAGTGCGGCGAAAAAGGTGAGCATCAAGGCGAGGGCGATGCCCGTCACCAGCCACACGACGATGGGTCCTGAGTACGCACCGCCAACGCCGACGGCGAGCAACGTCGCGCCGAGCGCCATCGTAAGGCGGTCTTCTCGCGTCACGCCCATTGTCACGAACGCGGCGCCGCCAAAGAAGAAGGGGGCGACGGCCGGGTACACACCGTAGACAATGGCGTGACTCGCGCCGGCGTGATAAAGCGCTCCCTGCAGTGCGACGTCGGCAATAAGAATGGCCCCGTACCCAGCGCGATATCGGCGCCGGCGCTGCGACGAAGCCCCGCTGACGCCACTGAGCGCGCGGCGGACCACCGTACTCACCGCGATGATCCACACGACGATACATCCGTAAAAAATCACCAACGCCCCGCCGCTCGGACCGACGTAGGGAACTTGGTCGCGCACTGACCACCAGACAGTTCCGTACGCGACAAGGAAGATCACTGCTCCGATGAGGAGGAGAAACGGCGGCCAGACGTCGAAAACTTGTCGCGCGCGCCGCTTGGCTGCGTCCAGAATCATCGCCGCTTGGTCGAGGTTGAGTTCACCGCTGTCGTCGGCGGACGTGGCGTTGGCGGGCACGTTGTTCATTTCGTGGTCTCTTCTCACTTTGTGATGCAAAGTTAAACCACTTTGTACCACAAAGTCAAGGGTGAACTCGAGTTTGTTTTGGGGTCGATCTCCAGCCGTGGTTTATTGACTCGCCGACGAGGAAATCAGTAAATATGGACGAGTTCTCATCGTCCGAGCTTGCCGGAGACGTCAACAAAATTGGCAAGTACCCCAAACTACCCTGACCGGTTTCCCGCGGAGCGGAAGAATGACGGGCGGCTCGACACCTCGAGGTCCGTGCGTTGTGAGACGTCGCGTCGGCTCAGACGGCCTTGTGATCAAGCGGGTCAACAAGTCAACAGTTGGCCCACTCGGGCCGTGGCAATCATTGCGGCAGGTCAAGCCGTGAGCGCGTGGTCGCTTCTCGTCGTCCGCTCTTCATTTAACGTCGCCCCTGGCCGAATTTTTATGGGTCAGAAGGTGACCGCAGCGCGAAACTCAATAAGCACCTCGTCGACGATTTGCGACATCGCTCTTTCGTTGCCCACGTCAATCCAGCGTTCGAAGACCGTCCGAAACACGGTGATGCCGGCGCGAGCGGCTAGGTCGGACACAGAATTATTGTTGCCTCGTCGGCGTAGGCCCTCAGTAAAAGCCACGGTGAGAGCTTCCATTTTGATCAGTTCGCGCTCCATCAATTCCGGACTCGCGGCAATGACGGCTTGACGTTGACGCAGGTACGGTCGCGGGGCCATCCACTCGTCCAGCGTCGAAATCGCGGTGGCGACCGCGTTCAGGGGCGACAGTTCGCCTGGAGCCTCGGCGATTGCGTCGGCAAGGAATCGCTGCATGTCCTCCGCGAAAGAAAACAGCACGTCTCGCTTATCGGCGAAGTTTCGAAAAAATGTCCGTCTATTCACCCCGACACGTTCGGCAATCTGCGTCACGGTGGTGTTTTCGTAGCCCTGCTCGCTGAAGAGATTCAGGGCCGCCTCTTGTAGTCGTTCGCGACTACCGGGGTTCCAACGAGTCATGCCGCCACGGTAGTTCGCTTGCGAGGCCGACGGCACTGAGTGACATCTCTCAACGACTTTGACGGCGCTCATGCCGGCGTCGGGGACGCCCATTTGCCAATGGGTCCATAAAAAAATGACTTTCCACCAATAATGTCACTGAGTGACATTACAAGCAGTAAGGTGATGTCACTCAGTGCCGTGACAATCTTGGAGGAGACCCATGTCGACAACGCAGCGAATTCAATATCACCAATACGGGGGACCCGAGCTCATGCGCCTCGAGCCGTTCGAAGCGGCGCCGCCCGGAAACGGCCAGGTGCAGGTCAAGGTCGTCGCCGCGGCCGCCAATCCAATGGACTGGAAGATTCGAGATGGTCTCACGAAGATGCAGACGGGTCGACGCTTCCCGCGAGGGCTCGGTCACGACTTTGCCGGGGTCGTTGAACGCGTTGGTGAAGGCGTCACGAGCGTCGTGAAGGGTGACGCCGTGTTTGGCGCGATGACGATGAAGGCGTCGGGCGCGTTCGCCGACACCGTGATTGCCGACGCGAAACTCGTGGTGAAGAAGCCCGCCGAGCTGTCGTATGAAGCAGCCGCGGCCCTTCCGACGGTCGGTGTGACTGCGTGGCAGGCTCTTGTGGAAAAGGGACGGCTTCAGTCCGGTCACAGTGTCTTCATTTGCGGTGTCCTCGGCGGGGTGGGCCGCTGCGCGGCGCAGATTGCGCTGATGAAGGGTGCCACGGTGTTTGGAAGTTGCCGTGACGGGGCGTCGGATGAGGCGATGGCTGCGGGGGTGACGCGAGTCGTTGGTTTCGATTTCGATCCTCAGGTTTTGAAGGGGCGGTTTGACGTCATCGTCATTACTGCCGGGACGCTCACACGCAAAGAGGCGCGCGGCATGTTAAAGCGCGGCGGTCGAATCGTTGACATCAACGTCACGCCCGCCAAGTTGGCCCGAAGCCTTTTTGCTCGTGATTTCGAAGTGCTTATTGCCAAGTACACCCCCGAGGCGCTCGCAATGGTGGCCCGCGCAGCGGCGGCGGGGGACGTAGTCGTACCCATCGCTCGAACCGTCTCGCTCACGCGCGCCATCGAAGCACTCACCGAATTGGAACGTCATCACGTCCCGAAGGGCGGAAAGCTGATCATCACGACGCACTAACGACGTCACGTTGTCGCTTCGAACGCCGCGGCTCAACGCATATCTCGGCAGCGAACTACCAGCCACCACTTCAGCTATCAACAACAGCACACCTGTAGGAAAGGACGCGATTATGACGCAACAATCAAAACCTCAAAAGAGATTCTCTTTTGAAAGGTTCTCTGGGCAATTACCGCAAAGAGGTCGCTCATGAAAGTCTTTGTTACCGGTGCCTCGGGTCACGTGGGCTCTGCCGTGGTCCCCGAGCTTGTGCGGGCTGGCCACCAGGTACTCGGACTGGCGCGTTCGGACTCGTCCGCTAAAGCGGTACGAAGTTTCGGTGCCGAGGTGCAACGTGGTTCCCTCGACGAACTCGACGTTCTACGCCAAGCCGCCGCCAGCGCTGACGCGGTGATCCACCTCGCGTACAAACACCACGAGATGAACACGGGAGACTTCGCTGGGGCCAACGACGCCGACCTGCGCGCTATTGAAGCAATGGGCGAAGTACTCACCGGCACCGACAAAGCGTTCATCGGTACCTCCGGTACCTTGATGCTCGCCTTCAGTGACGTCACTGACGTTGGAACGGAAAATGATCCTTCGACGAAGGGTCCGCGCGCCGAAGCAGAGAACGCCGTGCTCGCGCTCGCCAACTTCGGCGTGCGATCGTCCGTGGTACGACTACCGCCGAGTGTGCACAGTTCGCTCGACCACGCTGGATTCGTACCTGCCCTTATCGCCATCGCGCGTGCGAAAGGTCGCGCCGGCTTCGTCGGCGACGGATTAAATCGATGGCCTGCCGTCCACTCGCTTGACGCGGCGTGCTTGTACCGACTCGCGATGGAGGCCGCGCCCCCAGGCTCAAGGCTCCACGGCATTAGTGACGAGGGCGTACCGTTCCGCGAGGTTGCCCAGGCGATTGGTCAAAATCTCAACGTGCCGACCGTCAGCGTCAAGCCAGAAGATGCGGCAGATTATTTCGGCTTTCTCGCTTTTTTCGTACCCGTTGACAACGCGACCTCAAGTACGAGGACGCAAGAATTACTCGGATGGAATCCGGTGCATCCAGGCTTGGTCGACGACATCAACGAGGGCCACTACTTCACAAGTGCGGCGAGCTAACTCATTAGTTGCGTACCCCGCTACCCCGAA
>JANWIR010000047.1 GCA_025449805.1 Acidimicrobiales bacterium
CGCCCAGTAGTTCCGGCGTCATCGCACGAAGCGACTCAATCAGCAGCTCCTGTCCGGTCTCGTCTCCATCACACACAATCACCGTGGCAGTACTCATCGAGTGAGCAGTCTAGAACACGAGCGTCACACCTTTCGAAGACGACCATCGTCACGAACGAACTCGGCGACGTCGAGCAGCGCACCGATTCATTCGTGCGCACGCGACCTTGACGACGTCCACCATCACCACGCAACCTCCGTGCGTGGGCGACCGCTGCGTCCTACCGGGGGTACGTCACGTTCACGTCACCTATCCCTAACGGTCTCGTCACCGCACGCGCGGAGTTCACTCCGTTACGGAGGCGACAATGGCACCAAAGGCATCCATCGCGCGCGCGCGGTCCGGGTACGCGGCGAGCACCACGGTGAGCGCAACTCGGGCCTTCAGTCCATCGAGGACGCCGGCGAAGGTGAGTCCGCGCGATTGCAGATCAATTTCCGCACCAGGAAAGCCGTAGGTGTGGCGAAGGGTTTCGCCGGCACCCGTACGCGTCGTAATGACGACGGGCACCTCGTGATTGAGGGCCTCGAGGGCGTCGACAATCCGCGCGGGGACGTGTCCCGCGCCAAAGGCTTCCACGACGACACCCACGTAGCCAAGGCTCGCGAGCTGTTCGATGAGACGTGCGTCGTCACCCAACGCACAGCGCACCAGAGCGACGGGTCCCGGGCGACTCGTCGCGGGTACGCGCACGCCAACGAGTGGTGACACGCGTGACGTCCAGCGAACGCGCCCTTCAATGGCCCAACCCAGGGGACCCGCCGACGGCGACACGAAGGTGGCGGGACTCGTGGCGTGGCCCTTGTGGACGTAACGCGCGGCGTGAATCTCGTCGTTAAAGACCACGACCGTGCCGGGTTGCCACGACGTCTCGGCGGCCGCGACACGCACGGCCGACAGAACGTTGGACGGACCATCGTGGCCCGCTTCGTTGGACGATCGCATCGCGCCCGTGACCGCAACCGTTCCCCGGTGCGCTACCAACAGGTCCAGCGCGAAGGCCGTCTCTTCGAGCGTGTCGGTTCCTTGAATCACGACCGCGCCGTGCGCCCCACGGTCGAACGCCGCGTTGAGCGCGTCGCCGAGTGACACGAGATCGTCAAAGGTGAGGTCGCCCGAGGGCATCTTTCGAAAGTCAACGCCTTCAACCGCAATGGAGGCATCAAACGGCGGCAGGCTCGCGAGGAGGGCCGAGACACCAAGTGCCGGGGTGATACCCGATGCGCTCGCACTGGACGGCGTCGAGGCAATCGTGCCCCCGAGCGCAAAGACCACCACCTTCTTCGAATCGGCAACCGCTTCCACAATCACGCCCTCCACTCCTGTTGCGTCGTGGCAACTCTAGATTCCCACTTGATGCCAATGCGCGACTGATTAGGTCAATCCCGTACGTCATGAGTCGGTTCACGACTCGTAAAGTCGTAACAACATTTCTGAAAGAAGGTCCGTATGACGCACAATCTTCGCGCCGAAACACTCACGATCCAGGGACATCGCGGTGACGCCATTGAGGCGTACGTTGCCGTGCCCACCGACGTGGATCAGCACGGCTCCATCGTCGTCATCCACCACCTCCCGGGCTACGACGAAACAACGAAAGAGATTGCCCGTCGCTTCGCCGCGAACGGCTACGCCGCGGTCATGCCCAACCTTTACCACCGCGAAGCACCCGGCGCCGACCCCGACGACGCCGCCGCGATTGCCCGAGCGAACGGCGGCATTCCCGACGAGCAGGTCGTTGGTGACGTTGAAGGTGCGATGAACTACCTCAAGGCGTTGCCGACCGCCAACGGCAAGGTCGCCTCCATTGGCTTTTGCTCCGGCGGGCGTCAGTCGTTCTTAGTGGGCTGTCGACTGCCGCTCGAGGGCGTCATTGACTGCTACGGCGCCTTCGTGGTCGGCACGCCGCCGGCGGAGTTTCCCTTACGCGTAACGCCCGTCGTGGGTGAAGCCGCTGGACTGCGCGGTGAGGTTTTGGGTCTCTTCGGGGCCGAGGACCAATTTCCAACCCCCGCTCAGGTCGACGAACTGGCTGAGGCGTTGCGCGCGGCCGGCAAGACCTTCACCTTTCGTACCTACCAGAACGCCGGCCACGCCTTCTTTTCGAGTGACCGGCCGAGTTACCGCGTCGAGGCGGCCAACGAAGGTTGGCGAGAAATCTTCACCTTCTTGTCGCGGACGGTGGGTTAAGCATGTGCACCTACCAAACGGAGACCTTGCGCCTGCGCGCGAGTGCCAAGACGCCTCGAGGATGGGTCTCAATGACCGACGCGTCGGTGTACTTCGACCACCCCGTGCACTTCCCCGCGACGCACGCGTTGATGATTGACGTGTTGAACACCAGCGGCGGGGGCGTCGAGCGCGTCGGTCTTGAAATGGACGCCGTCTCGGCCCGCAATCTCGCCGAGACGATCCTGCGGGCACTCGACAACGCGCCGGCGTCGTTACTCGACGACAGCGTCGTCTAGTCGCGAGGGCGCGTACGCACCCTCGCGACTAGGAGTTCATCGACTTCTGAACAGTTTCGACGATGCGCGTCACCGATGGAATCGCCAGGTCTTCGAGCGCGTCGGCCGCGGGCAGTGGGATGTGCGGCGTGGTGATGCGCACGATAGGTCCGTCGAGGTCGTAGAAGATCTCGTCGGCCACGATCGACGCCAACTCGCCGCCCCAGCCACAGAGGCGGGGATTCTCTTCAACCGTGAACATGCGTCCGGTCGCCGACACCTCGCGCAGAATCGTCTGCGTATCGAGCGGCACGAGTGAGCGCACGTCCACCACGGTGCAGTCAATGCCCGCCGACGCCAGTTCCTCGGCGGCCTGCAGCGCGCGAGGCACCATATTGCCGAGCGCAATCAGCGTCGCGTTTGATCCCTGTCGCAGCACCTTCGCCGAGCCCAACGTGTCCACGACGTCGCCCTCGGGTACTTCACCCTTGGTGGCGTAGAGCGCCTTCTCTTCGAGGAAGATGACGGGGTCGTTGTCCCGGATTGACGCGGCCATCAGACCAATCACGTCGAGGGGGGTGGACGGCACGACGACCTTGAGACCGGGCACCATCATGGCCCAGTTCTCGACACTCTGCGAGTGCTGCGCGCCGAAGCGAAGACCGCCGCCGTTACCCGAACGAATCACCAACGGAAAGGTCATCTGCCCGTTCGTCATGTAACGACTCTTCGCGATCTCGTTGACCACGATGTCCCAGCACACGGCGAAGAAGTCAGCAAACATGATCTCGGCGATCGGACGCAGTCCGGTCATGGCTGCACCCATCGCCGCACCCAAGATGGCCTGCTCGCTAATGGGCGTGTCACGCACGCGCACGGGACCGAACTCCTCGAGCAGTCCCACCGTTCCCTTAAAGACGCCGCCCGCGGCCGCAATGTCTTCACCGAGGAAGACCACCGACTCGTCGCGACGCATCTCTTGTGCGATGCCGCGCGCGATCGCCTCACGATAGGTCAATTGCGCCATTCCGCACCTCCATTCGCCCACACGTCCTTCATCAATAGATCTTCACCCGGCACGGCCCCCGCCTTGGCCTCCTCGGTGGCGACGTCAACTGCCTCGTTAACCTCGCGCTCAATCTCGACCAACTGCGCCTCGCTGGCGCCTTCGCCGAGCAGACGCTGGTGGTAGCGAGGGATGGGATCCTTCGCCAGCCACTCCGCGACTTCCTCGTCGGGGCGGTACTTGCCGGGGTCAGCTCGCGAGTGACCACCGTGGCGGTAGGTCTTGGCTTCGATCATGCTGGGTCCTTCGCCAGCGCGCGCTCGCGCGATGCAGGCAGCCGTCACGGCGTAGACCTCGTCGGCGTCGTTGCCGTCGACGATGATGCTCTCGAGTCCGTAGGCGCTCGCGCGGTCGGCCGCCGGATTCGCCACCGCGGTTACCTCGGTCGTGCGCGTGTACTCCATCCAGAGGTTGTTCTCGCAGAAGAAGATCACCGGGAGTTTCCAAATCGCCGCGAAGTTCAATGCTTCGTGGAAGGCGCCGATGTTGGTCGATCCGTCGCCAAAGAAACAGACCGCCACTTGGTCGGTGCCTCGATACTGCGCGCTCCACGCGGCCCCGCACGCAATCGGCAAGTGCGCGCCGATGATGGCGTAGGAGCCCATCACGCCGTGCTCGACGCTCGTGAGGTGCATCGAGCCACCCTTACCGGCCATGAGACCGTTGGCCCGACCCATCAACTCCGCGAACACCGGGGCCATCGGTACGCCGCGGGCCAGGGTGTGCGCGTGACCACGGTACGTGGCGAAGGTCCAGTCGTCGGGCCGCATCGCGCGAGCGACGCCCGCGGCAATCGCCTCTTGACCAATCGAGAGGTGACTGGTGCCCTTGACGTAGTTCTCTAAGAAGAGGTCGTACGCACGCTTTTCGAACTGCCGCAGTGCGAACTGGCTGCGGTAGAGGTCGAGCTTGTCATCGAGTTGCAGGGGGGCCACGACATCGAGGGACATGTTTCTCCTTAGTAGGGGTTGGCGACCATCAGCTCTTGCGCGGGAAAGCGCGTGAGGATGGCGGGGCCTTGGTCGGTAACGACGACTTCTTCTTCAATGCGAGCCGCCGAGACACCGTCGGAGGCGGGGCAGTACGTCTCGAGCGCGAAGACCATGCCGGTCTTCAGTTCAATGGGGTCGGTCAGCGAATTCAAACGTGAAATGACTGGACGTTCGTGTAAACCGAGCCCGAGTCCGTGGCCGAACTGCAGCCCGAAGGCCGCCATCTCATCGGCGAAGCCGAAGTCTTGGGCGGCGGGCCAGGCCTTGGCGATTTCGTCGGTTCCGACGCCGGGTCGCACGAGATCGATCGCCGCGTCCATCCACTCGCGGGCGCGCGTGTACGCGTCGCGCTGTGACGCGGTTGAACTGCCCACCGACATGGTGCGGTAGTAGCACGTTCGATAGCCGTTGTAGGAGTGAATGATGTCGAAGAACGCCTGCTCGCCAGGGCGAATAATGCGGTCGGTGAAGTTGTGCGGGTGTGGGTTGCACCGTTCACCCGACACGGCGTTAATCGCCTCCACCTGATCCGAACCCATCTCGTAGAGCCGCTTGTTCGCCAACGCCACGATTTCGTTCTCGCGAATCCCGGGCTTCAACGCCTCAAAGATGTCCTGGTAGACCCCGTCGACCATGGCGGCTGCTTGGCTCAGCAGCATCAATTCGTCGTTCGACTTGATTTGCCGCGCGTCGAGCATGAGCTGCTGACAGTCACGAACGTCCACGCCGGCCTTTTGGAGCTCAAAGAGGAAGGGAAGCTCGACGATGTCGAGACCAATCGGTTGGCCCAGGACGCCGTGATCGGCCAAGAGTCCGACGATTTCGCGAACCGCGGACTCGAAGAGACCGGCTCGTGGCGCGATGGCGCCGCGAAGACCCAACATTCCCGCGCGACAGTTGTCGGGTTCGAGCCACGGCGCGAACAACTTGTGGTGCCGCGCGGCCGACCCGAAGTCCCACACGATCGGTTCGTGGTCACGCGTCAAGAGGCAGTACCGCGTCATCTTGTCGCCGAGCGCACCGCCGACCCACGTTCCCGAGACGTAACGAATGTTGTAGAAGTCGAAGAGCAAAACGGCGCCCAACTCACTCGACTCGAGTGCCGCCTTCGCGCGCGCGAGGCGATAATCACGCAACCGAGCGAAATCAACGCGCGTCTCAAAGTCAACGCCCATGTGGCCGGGCGTGTTGATGATTGGACCGAATCCCTCCATTAGTTGGCCGCCCCGAGACCGTCGTCGATGGCGACGTTCTCGGCCACGAGCTGGAGCCCAGCGCTACGCGCTGCTTCGAGGAGCAAGACCGCAAAGTCTTCACTCACGTAACCCGCGCCAATCGAGCTCTTCACGATTTCAGTACACAACGCGGCGACCGGCATCGCGACGCCGAGGTGTTTGGCCTCAGCCATGCCGAGGTCGAAGTCTTTCTTTAACAGCACGGGGGTGAAGGTTGGCTTGAAGTCCAAGTTCACGAAGGCCGGCGTCTTGTAGCGCGAGAACATCGAGCCCATGACGGAACCATTAATGAATTCGAGAAAAGCGCTGCGTTGCACGCCGCCCTTCTCCGCCAGCACCGTGACTTCAGCGAGACACTGCGTCACGACGCCGAGGACAATGTTGTGGCAGATCTTGACCAATCGCGCGACTTCGCCGTCGCCGACGTAGGTCGCGCCCTTTCCGAGTTGGTCTAGGTAGGGCTTGACGACGTCGAAGGCTTCGCGCGTCCCCGAAACGGCGAGTGTTAGCTCCCCCGCGGCAACAACCTTGGGATTACCACTCACCGGCGCCGCCAGGAAAACTGCGCCACGCGCCGCGCAGGCGGCGCGAACTTCCGCTGACGTTTCGGTCGAAACCGTCGAACAGTCCACGATGATCTTGGGCGCCCGCTCGGGGTCCGCGAGAACACCGTTGGGACCCGAGGTGACTTCGATGAGGTCGTCGTTCGCCGACACCATAATGAAAACGATGTCGCGTCCGGCGAGGTCGCGAGGCGCGTCCACCACGCTCGCGCCTAGTTCGCCCAGCACTTCAGCCTTCGAGCGCGTACGGTTCGTCACCGCCAGGTCGTTACCCGCACGAACCAGGCGCGCGGCCATGGCCGTGCCCATCCGGCCACAGCCGATCCACCCTAACGCCGTTCCACCCATGAACTTCTCCCTTTGCCCGTGCGTTTATGACTTGGCCGCGACCGAACCGCCCAGATAGAGCGCGCCGATCTCTGGATGGTGCAGGACCTCGTGTCCGGTCCCAATGAGGCGAACGTTGCCATTCTCGAGCACCACGCCGTGCGAGCTCATCTTGAGCGCTTGGCGCGCGTTCTGCTCAACGAGCAGCACCGTGCGTCCTGCCGCGTTCATCATTTTGATGGTGGCGAACATTGACCGCAGCGTCTTGGGGTCGAGCCCCATCGATGGTTCGTCCAGCACCACGAGGTCCGGTTCGAGCATCAAGCATCGCGCGAACTCCACAAGGCGCTGTTGACCACCCGACAGGGCTCCCGCCTTATCCTTCGCGCGTTCGCTCACGATGGGGAACATCTCACGAATCGTGGCCATACGACTCGCGATGACCTTCTTATCCTTCTCCAGGAAAGCACCGAGTTCGACGTTCTGCTCAACCGTCATCTCTCGAAAGAGGCTGTGATTCTGCGGCACCTGTACGACGCCCAGTTTCAAGATCTCGCGCGGTGACATCCCGACAAGGTTCTTACCCTTGTACAAAATCTCACCCACTCGTGGCTTCAGAAGCCCGCTGACCGTTTTCAATAATGTCGATTTTCCCGAGCCATTCGGTCCGACGATGGTCGTGACCCCACCGCGCTCGACGTCGAAGGTCACGTTCTTCAAGACGTCGGCGCCGCCGTAGCCCGCGAAGACTCCCGTGAATCGAACGAACGCGTCCTCAGCCATTGGCCACCTCTTCAAGCTCGTCGTCGTCGCCACCGCCGAGATACGCGTCGAGCACCAGGGGATTCTCCCGGACCTCGGCCGGATGGCCCGATACCAAGTGACAGCCCTGATTCATCACGGTCACGGTCGTACAGAGATTCATCACGAATTCCATATTGTGCTCGACGATCAAGAAGGTTTTCCCTTGCGCGTTGAGCGTGCGAATCTTGTCCGCGATCTGATTGATCAACGTCAAGTTCACGCCACCGGCCGGTTCGTCGAGCAAAATGACGTCGGGATTGGCCACCAGAACGTACGCCAGCTCGAGCAGTTTGCGCTGGCCGTACGACAGCGAGCCAGCCTGCAGGTTCGAAAGTCGAGCGATGCCAACGAAATCGAGCCACTCCATGGCGTTGTCAACATCCGCCACTGAGGACTTCGAACGCGTCATCGAGCGCAACCAGCTCTCATCGTGCTGCGTGGCGACCAACATGTTCTCGAGCACGGTCATTCGCCCGAAAATTCTCGTCAACTGAAACGTGCGACCGATGCCCTTGGCAAAGATGCGATCGGGTTCGAAGCCAGTGACGTCCTCACCGTTAAAGGTGACCGTACCGGTGTCGGGACGCACGTAACCCGTGATGACGTTGAACAGGGTCGTTTTGCCCGAACCGTTCGGGCCAATCAGCCCCGTGATACTTCCCTTTTCGACCTCCAGGTCACAGGCGTTGAGGGCCTTGAGTCCACCGAAGGATCGTGAAATGTTCTTTGCTTGCAGCAGCGCACTCATGACGCGGCACCTTCACTGACCAGGGCACTCTTGGTGGTCTCGCCTGACGCGTTGGCGACGCGCTCGAGATCGGCTTTCCTGTTCACGCGATCACGCACGTAGACCACAATCCCTTGGGGCATGAAGAGGATGACGATTAAGAACAGGGCGCCGAAGAGGATGAGGTACAACGAGCCGTTCGAGAACGACACGGTCAGCCACTGTTGCGACGATTCAA
>JANWIR010000048.1 GCA_025449805.1 Acidimicrobiales bacterium
CGGGCGTCTTGGCGCGTTCGCCGTCAGGAACTTCGACCACGTCAGCCTCTACACCCGTCACGAAGTCAAACCACGGCAGTACGCGAAGTTGGGGCGAGGTCACGATAACGGCGCGCTGGGCACGCGGCGCGCGATCACGAATGATTGACTCCAGCAGCGCGCGAGTGCCGTGGCCGACGTGCACGTCATACCCGCGCGCGTCCAAGTCAACGCGGAACTTCACGACTCCGTCGCTTCTATGGTGGCGGCGACGCGCGCCACGACGTCCGCCAACTCGCCCGTGGAGTCCACGCGGTGGCGCGAGACCTCCTCGTACCAAGGACTTCGTTGCGCGCGAAGCAGACGAATCGACGACGCCCAATCGTCACCCAACAACGGTCGATCACCGTCACTGAGTCGGTTGAGCACCACGTCATCGGGACAGTCCAGCCAGACGGTGTTCTCTTCGCGCAGGAGCGCCCGAGCCGACGCGGTCGTCACGATCCCCCCGCCCGTCGCGACCACGACCTCACGCGTCACGACGTCGTCGAGGACGTCATTTTCCAGCGCGCGAAGTGCCGCCTCGCCGTGCGTGCGCAAGAGTTCGGCGACCGCGATGCCCGCGCGTTGGGTCACTTCCGCGTCGGTGTCCACGACCGCGCAGCCCCAACGGATTCCGAGCTGCGCCGCGACCGCGCTCTTACCGACGCCGGGCAGACCGACTAACACGACGCGCGCCACGCTCAGCTTTCGTGTGCGGACGACGACGTCGATCCCAGGTGCGCGACGTAACTCGCGTGGTTGCGTACGAACTCCTCAAGCGAGTCCCCGCCAAATTTACGCAGGGCCTCATTGGCGAGCACCAGGGCCATCATTGCTTCGGTGACGACGCCAAGGGCCGGTACGGCCGTCACGTCGGTACGCTCCTTGAACGAAACGGTGCTCTCACCGGTCGCGACGTCGACCGTTTCGAGAACGGGGCGATTCAGTGTCGCCAGTGGTTTCATCGCGACACGGGCGATCAGGGGCGCGCCGGAGGTCATGCCGCCCTCCAAACCACCCGCGTGATCGCTACGACGCACGAACCCGCCGCCCGCACGAAAACCCTCGTCAATGGCGATCGCGTCGTGCGCGACGCTGCCGCGTTGGGCGGCCTGGGCCATACCGTCACCAATCTCGACCGCCTTCACGGCCTGGATGCTCATCAGGGCGCCCGCCAGGAGTCCATCGAGTTTGCGGTCCCAGTGCACGTAACTACCCAAGCCGGCCGGCACGCCGTAGCCAATCACTTCGACCACGCCACCGAGGGAGTCGCCCTCCTTCGCGGCCGCTTTGATTTCGGCGATCATCGCGGCTTCGGCCTCGGCATCGAAACAACGGACTTCACTCTCATCAACGCGCGCTAAGTCCCCGGGTCCGGGGCGCCGCGAACTCTGGGCCACGGCCGTACCAATTCGTACGACGTGACTCACAATCTCGACGCCAATTTCGCGTAGGAGCGCCTTCGCCATGGTGCCGGCGGCTACGCGCGCCGCCGTTTCGCGCGCGCTCGCGCGCTCCAAGACGTCGCGGGCGTCGTCAAAGGCGTACTTCTGCATGCCGACGAGGTCGGCGTGCCCGGGTCGAGGGGTCGTGAGCTTGTCGCTCGGTCGACCGGGCGCGGCGGACATCTCCTGCTCCCACTTCGCCCACTCGGAGTTTCCGATCTCGAGCGACACGGGAGATCCCAGCGTTCGTCCGTGACGCACGCCACCCAGCAGTCGTAGTTCGTCGCGCTCAAAGCGCATTCGCGGACCACGGCCGTAGCCCAGGCGTCGCCGCGCGAGGTCGTCACCGAGATCGTCGATCGTCAAGTGAATGCCAGAAGGAAGCCCCTCGACAATGACGTTGAGGGCGGGGCCGTGGCTTTCGCCAGCCGTTAAGAAGCGCAACATCGTCTAAGTCTAGATTGGACGACCGCGAAGGTGAGAAGGACTACGCGTTGGCGTAGAAGGGATTCTCTCCTGAGGCGTGGTCGGTGACGTCAATCACGCGCGTGAGTTCAGGAATCGCTTCGCGCAACATTGTTTCAATACCTTGGGAAAGCGTCATGCGACTCATGGCGCAGCCCTGACAGCCGCCGGAGAGTTTGACGTAGGCGGCCTTGGTCTCTTCATCCATGGCCACCAAGTCAGCCCGTCCACCGTGCGAGGCAATTGAGGGATTGACCTGCTCTTCGAGAACCACGACCGCGACACTCGCGAGCGGCCCTTCAATGCCGAGCGCCAAGATCTCCGCCGGCACCCCGGGGTTGGCCTCTTCGGGTGTGGGTACGTTGGGGTTCACGAGCACGAGACCACCGCCACCCTCGTCAGCGAATTCGAGACGACTGCCGCGCAGGCGCGACACGCTGGCTTCGGGGATAACAATCGTCACGTCGTGGTCAACGCCGACGGCCGAGCCCTCGGGGGCGTTGGACACTTCGGAGAAGTAGAGGTCGTAGGCGTAGCCGGCCCCGCGCGTGCCGGTGACTTCGACGAAGAGCGCCAACGCGTCGCTGTTGGCCTCCTGGGCGAGGGCGTCGAGCACTACGTCGCGCGCCGCGTCGGTCAGCGTTAAGACGTCGAACGTGTCAAGAGTGGTCACCCCAAAAGTGTAGGGGTGCCGAGGCGCAGCGCAAACGCCCACTAAGTTTTGCGACGTGAGTTCCCTTCCTCTTGACACCCACGAATGGGTCAGTTTTGCCGACGACGATCAGGAGCGCACGTGGCTCTTTGACGCCACCTTCCTCGAAAGTAACTGGGAGTGCATCTTTGGCAACGGCTGCCAAGGTGTGCTCACCGGGGCCGCCCCGGAGCTCGTGCAGGGTTGCTGCAGCTACGGCGCGCACTTCGTCGACGAAAAGGACCGTCGACGCGTGGAGAAGGCGGCCAAACGCCTCACCAAAGAGCAGTGGCAGTTTCGGGCCAAGGGAAAAAACGGCACGACACGGGTCAAAAAGAACGGCGAGATCGTCACCAGGTTGGTCGACGACGCTTGTATTTTCCTCAACCGTCCTGGCTTTGAGCGTGGGCCGGGCTGTGCGCTGCACGTGATGGCGATGGACAACCAGGAGAGTTACATTCCGCTCAAACCGGAAGTCTGCTGGCAGCTCCCCCTACGCCGTGACGACGACGTCCAAGACGATGGTCACGTCATCACGCGAATCTCGCAGTGGGATCGACGCGACTGGGGCCCGGGCGGCTCAGAGTTCCACTGGTGGTGCACCGAGGCCCCGGAGGCGTTCGTCGGCAAAAGTCGCGTGGTTGACTCAATGCGCGAAGAACTCATCGCCATGGTCGGGGCAACCATTTACGAAAAACTGCTCGCGGTACTCAATCTCCGCACAAAGGCGCCCACGGGTACGCGCATTGCGCACCCGACAATTCGTCGACGCTAGCCCTCGGCGGCGAGGGGATCTTCCTCGTTGAAGGCGGGTCGCGGAAGTGAACCTAGAATTTCGTCGTACCGGTCTTCTTCGGCCAGGCACCACTCGGCGTGCACGTCTTCGGGCGCCGCGCCACACTCCACGCAAGTTGTCGCGCGAGGTCCCGTAGAGCGCTTTAACTCTCGAGCTTCGACAAATCGGCGATGGCGACCCTTTTTCACGTCAACTCCTCACTGGTCGCGGGCCGATACCCGGCGGCGACCACAACCCAGAAAGCACTGAGTTGAGTAGCCATACTACCAAGTCCGCCTTCGTTCGAAACCTCCTAACATCAGCAAGGTGAGTGACGCCTTTGACCCCCAGGACATGATTCTGCGATTTCGTGAGCGCGCGGAGGCGGTCAAACGCCGGGGACTGCCGCCCGTGGAAGGGCCGGAGCGGCTGCGCTTCATCGAAGCGGCGCGTCTCGATTTCCAGGATTACGCCATGCTGGGCGACGCCGTCGCCACCCTTGACGACGGCATCTTGCGCCTCGAGATCGACCTGCGCCCACCGACGAATTAGGGCACCGAGGCGACCGCGACGCGCGCCACGCCTTCCGAGAGTTTCGCGAGTCCTCGAGCCAGCAGCGCGAGAGCTCGCGCGCGCTTGAGTGGGCTCGCGGCGGCGGCGTAACACTCATTCGCCGCGCCCGCAAGATTTTCGTAAGCACCGTTGAGCAGCGCCGTCGCTTGATCGTCCGGCGTGGGCAGCGGCGTGTTCGCCTGTTGAGCGTCGAGGAGCAACACGCCGCACACCGTGTGCAACTCATTGACACTCGTGGACGGCGAGCGTAACGCACTCGCGGCGTGATTCGCGTCGACACTGAGGGTCTTGCTCGACGCGACGAAGGCATTGTCGTGCGCCCAACGCACCATCGCCGTCGACAGCTTGATTGAGCCACAACCCGCGAGTACCGCGCCCGCCAACAGCACGACGACCACGCGGCGGATCACCCGGCGACGACCAAATGCAGTTCGTGCCGCCCTCGACGCAGCACCAGGTAACGGTCGTGCAAGGCGCGTGAAAGATCAATCGTCGCCTCGGGGTCGGACGCGAGCCGACGATTGTTGACGTAGACACCACCCTGTTCGACAAAACGTCGTGCCTCACCTCGCGACTTTGCCAACCCACAACGAACGAGCATCTCGGTCGCGCTCACCCCGTCGCCGAGTTCCTCGCGAGACCACGTCGACGACGGCGCGTCGCCCATGACCGCGAGCAACGTCGCCTCGTCGAGTTCGTCGATGGTTTCACTAAAGAGCGCGTCGCCAGCGCGTTGGGCGGCCCGGGCCGCGGCCTCACCGTGAATAAAACTCACCACGGCGTCGGCCAGCGCGCGCTGGGCGCGGCGCTCCTGGGGTGCCGATTTGATGCTCTCATCGAGCTCGCGAATTTCGTCGTGGCTAAGAAAGGTGAAGCAACGCAGACGGCTCGGCGTCGACGCGTCGTCGGTGTTGAGCAAGAACTGGTGCATCGCAAACGGCGAGGTCATCGTCGCGTCGAGCCACACGCGCTGCGTGGTCCCCTCGCTCTTGCCCATCTTCTTTCCGTCGGCGTTGACCAGTAGTGGTGAAGTGATCGCGTGCACCGAGTGGCCGGTGACCTTGCGCACCAGTTCCACGCCCGTGACGATGTTGCCCCACTGGTCGGACCCGCCTAGTTGGAGCGTGCAGTCGTAGTCCTGGTGTAGGCGGAGAAAGTCGTACGCCTGGAGGAGCATGTACGAAAACTCCGTGAACGACAGACCAACGTCATCGCGCTCGAGGCGACTTCGCACGGCCTCCTTGGCGATCATTTGATTGACCGTGAAGTGCTTACCGACGTCGCGCAGGAAGTCGGTCAATGAGATTGTGGTCAACCAGTCCGCGTTATTCACCAACAGCGCCTTACTCGCGCCGGCACTCGCCGAGAAGTCGAGGAACTGACTCAACTGTTCACGGATCCCCTCGACGTTGGCGGCCAGGCGCTCCGCGTCGAGTAGCGGCCGTTCGGCGTCCTTGAAACTGGGGTCACCAATCAGGCCGGTCCCGCCCCCGGCGAGCGCGATCGGTCGATTACCCGCCAACTGCAGTCTTCGCAGCAGGCAGATCTGCATCAACGAACCCAGGTGCAGCGAGGGCGCGGTGGGATCAAAGCCGATATAGCCCGTGAGTCCCCCGGCGCTCAAGCGCTCGAGAACCGTGTCGTCGGTCGTTTGGTGGACGAGTCCTCGGAACTGCCAGTCCTCACGGAGATTCATAGAGGGCAGTCTACGAGAGCGTGTTAGAGCACTGAGGTGGAGGTCGGAAAGTGGAGTTGCAGCCACAGCACGAAGTGGTGCCACGCGCCGGTGATCTCCAATAGGCCGATCACGACGAGCAGTAGTCCGCCCACGCGACCAATTACGCGCGCGTGGCGACGTAGCCACGTCGACGCGCTCGCCATCCACTCGGTGGCGAGCGCCGCGACGACGAAGGGCACGCCTAGTCCCAGACAGTAGAAGAAGGCGAGGATTGATCCCCGTACGGCAGTCGCCCCCGAGCTCGACGCCGCGAGTCCCAAGATCGCCGCCAACGTTGGCCCGATACAGGGCGTCCAACCGAGGGCGAACGTAAAGCCGAGCATCGCGGCCCCGAGCACCGAAGCCCTCGGCAGTCGGTGAACGCGACGCTCGCGCTGGAGCCACGACGAGGGCCACCACCCAGCAAAAAAGAGTCCCAATCCAATCGTGACGAGACCGAAGATGACTTCGAGAACGCGCTGATGCGTCTGCAGTTGGGCGCCTAAGCCACCGAACAGCGCACCAAAACTCACGAAGACAACGGCGAAGCCCAAGATAAAGGCCAGGGCACCGGCCACGGCACGGCCTCGCCCACCGCGGCCCGCCGCGCCCCCGAGGAAGGCGAGGTAGCCCGGCAAGAGCGGCAGTACGCACGGCGACACGAACGACACGAATCCCGCCGCAATCGCGAGCGGGATCGAGGCGACGAGCGAGGACGGCAGTGTCGCGATCATGGCTTTTCAATCAGTTGTACGACGTCGTCGTTCCACCGTTGATGCGTCAACACGTTCTCATCGCGCTCGGGCACCTGTGCGACGATCACGCTCAATCCTGGGATCGCGAGCGCCTTATCGACGGCCGCGCGAAGTTCGTTCACGCTTTCCACGTTCGTTCCCTGGTGACCAAAGGCTTCGCTGACGCGCACGAGGTCGTGCACCCGCGGTGTGCCAAAGAGCGTCTCGAACTGCGCCGGCTCGAGCGCGGCTTGGGCGAGAAAGGAGAAGATGCCGCCGCCACGGTTGTTGACTACCACCACGACCAGCGACCCTCCGTGAGGTCCCAACCCGTCAACGAGCGCGGAGACGTCGTGCAGCATGGTGACGTCACCCACCAAGGCGATCGCGCTCGTTCCCGACGCCACCCCGAGGGCCGTCGAGGTCACGCCGTCAATCCCACTGACGCCACGATTCGAAAAGACGCGGCCCCGACGCGCGCTCGCCCACCACTCAACGTCGCGCACAGGCATTGATGAACCCAAGACGAGCGCGACCTCACGCTCATTGGCGACGTCGACCACGGCGCGCGCGACCGTTGGTTCGACAAATTCGTCGTCGTGTTCCGCGACCAACCAATCTTCCACTCGCCGCGACGCCTCCAACCACAACTCGCGGTAGTGACGATCTCCTCTATTCTGCGCGTCGAAGGTGGGCAACCCAGAGAACTGTTCGCTGACGAGACGTTCGGGGTCCGCGACGAAGCCCGCACCCTGAAAACCAACGCCCACCGTGGACCACGCACGCCACCGCTCGAGCAGGACTTTCGACGCGGGTAGTCCCCCAACGCGCACGATCACGTCGGGACGCACGCGCTCGGCGAATACCGGTGAGCGCAGAAGTCCGTCGAAGTGGGCCAGCGTGTTCACCGACGTCGCGTCGCCGAGCACGACCCAATCGTGGGCCCGCGCCTCGTCAATCCACCACGTCGGCGTACCTCGACCCACCACCGCGACAATTCGTTGACCGGGTGCTCGCCACGACGTCCGCGTCGCCGCTCGCTCGGTGCGCGACCACGGTCGCTTGTCCGCGCGACCTTCGGGAAGGGTGCCAATTGGTGCGAGGAACGGTTCGACGAACGCCGCGTTGAGGTGCACTGGCCCCGGACGTGAGGCTTGACCGCGCGCGCCCTCGAAGAGTCCACTCGCGAGGGGACGCCACGTTGCGGTCGTCGCGCTTTGCGCAACGCCAGGCTCTTCGTAACGACGCACCATGTCGCCGTAGAGGTGGCGTTGGTTCATCGTTTGGGGTGCGCCCACGCCGTGCAATTCAGGTGGGCGATCCGCCGTCACCACGAGTAAGGGGACGTCGGCTTGATCGGCCTCGGCCACGCAGGCGTGCAGTTCGGCCGCGGCCGTGCCACTGGTGACCAGAATCGCCACGGGAGTGGCGCTTTCCAGTGCTCGCCCCAGCGCGAAGAAACCGGCGCTCCGTTCGTCAATGCGTACGTGCACGCGAAGTTCAGCGCGCGACGCGAAGGCCACCGCGAGGGGCGTGGAACGAGATCCGGGGCAGATCACCACGTCGCGCAAACCCGCGCGAACCCACTCGTCCACCAGCGTCGCGGCGTACGTCGCCTGCACCTCGCTCGTGGTCGGTACGCTCTTCGTCAATGCAACTCCTCGGTCTGGAACGCGACGGATCCGGCACCCCCTTTTTATGGTTGCACGGATTTACCCAAACCAAAGCTTCGGCTCATCGCTTCCGTTCCATTCTGGCAGGACAACTTGAACTCTTGACCCTCGATCTACCCGGACACGGGGAAAACGCCTCACGGCGCGCTTCCGTAGTTGAAATTGCTGACCTTCTGGCCGACACGTTGCCCGACGGGCCACTCGCCGTCGGCGGATCCTCCTTCGGCGCTCGCGTCGCGCTGCACCTCGCCCTGGGCCATCCCGAACGCGTGACGCGTCTCGTTCTCTTGGGCGCGTCACGGGGCCTCGCGTCCGACGCGGAGCGCCAGGCGCGACGCTCGCGCGACGAAGACTGGGCCGCGCTTATCGAGCGCGACGGCACCTCGTCATTTCTGAGTGCGTGGCTTGCGCAGCCCCTCTTCGCGACTTTGACGCCCGAAGCGACCGAATCTAACGCACGATCACAGCACGCGCCAGGCCTCGCTAACTCCCTGCGCGACGCCGGTACCGGAACCCAAGTGTTCCTCCAACCTCGCCTCAAAGACGTGCGAGCCACCACGCTCACGATGGCGGGCGCCTACGACGTCAAGTTCACGCACGAAGCCGAAGCCATCGCGCGCGGTATTCCCAACGCTCGGGTGGCCGTCATCGCGAACGCCGGCCACGCCGCGCACCTCGAACAGCCCGAAGCGTGCGCGGCCGAGGTACTGTCGTTTCTGCGTTAGCCGCGCGCCAAGACCAGCGCGACGAGCACCCCGGTGACGAGTTGCGTGCGCGCCGAGTGTTGCAATAACGGCAGGAGTTCCCGGCCCCGGCGAGGCGAGTACACCATGCGTAGAGCGGGGGCGTACAACAACACCGCTACGGCCGCGACGACGAACTGACGCGCGCCCACGAGGCCGATGGCCACCCCCACGACGCACGCGCCGTAGAGCATCGAGGCGCGCTGGCGACCGAGTCGTGCGGCGAGCGTCTTCTTGTTCGCGACGCGGTCGCCATCAACGTCGCGGAGATTGTTCGCTTCGAGGAGGGCACACGCCATGGCCCCCGTCGCGACGCCGAGCCACCACGCGTGACCGGTAGTGGATCGATGCTGCACGTACGCCGTACCGACCGTCGCGACCAATCCGAAGTACACGAAGACGAACAACTCACCGAAACCGAAGTAGCCGTAGGGCTTTGGCCCACCGGTGTAGAACCAACCCGCGAGGACGGCGCTGACCCCAATGACCAGTAACCACCACGACGTGCGCGAGGCGAGCAGCGCGCCCACGACACTCGCGATCGTGAAGCAGGCCAGGGCTGCGGCGCGCACCTGGCGCGCCGGCACCAGTTTTGAGGCGGTCAAGCGAAAAGGTCCCACTCGTTGTTCATCGGTGCCCCGCACGCCGTCGGAATAGTCATTGGCGTAATTCGTCCCGATCTGCAGACCAAGCGCGACGAGCAGACAGAGCAGCGAGTTGAACCAGTTGATGCCGCTGGGCTCGACACTCGTCGCGCCCACCACGACGGGAACCGCGGCGGCCGGCAG
>JANWIR010000049.1 GCA_025449805.1 Acidimicrobiales bacterium
CGACGGCGCGACGCTCACTGACCAATTGCAGGGGCTCAAAGGTTGCGTTCAACAGCAGCACGCGCGCCATGAGAGAAAACTACTTCCCCGTCCGTTGGGCGAGTGACCAACGCGCGGCCGCGACGATGTCGCGCGGCGCGATTCGGGCGGGTCGCTCTTCCCCGAAGGCGGTGACCATTCGAAAGTTCCAGTAGCCGCGACCCGGGACCGGCACGAACGGGAACCGTCGCCACCACCGGCGTCGTCGAAGCGGCCACGACGCGCGCGCGACAAGAAGACCATCTCCTGGGTGCCGGACCAAGTACGCGACGATCCTCAAAACGGCCGAAGGTCTCACGACGGCCGCCCCCACGCTACGAGGGCCGCCCCCAGCAGCGATCCCTCGTCGCCTAACGCCGTAGGTTCGACGCGCACGTCGCTCGCGAAGGACAACTGCGCGACACGGCGCGCGGATTTGTTGGCTTCGTCAAAGAAGTCGTCGCCGAATCCCATGGCGACCGAACCGCCGACGTAACAGCGATTGAGATCGAGCAGCGAGCAGACGTTACCGACCGCTTGGCCGACCAGCGCTCCGGTGCGCTGACGCGTCGCCAGGTCGGCGAGTGCGGCCGCCCGACCCGTCCGCGCCTCAATGGCCCGTCCGGAAGCTTCAGCTTCAAGACAACCGTACGCCCCACAGCCACACAACGCGCCTTGGGGAACCACCGTGAGGTGTCCCACGTGGCCGGCATTCGACGAATTCCCGTCGAGGAGTCGGCCATTCAGCACAATGCCGCCGCCCACGCCCGACGACACGACCATCGACAGGTACGAACGTTCACGCCGCGCGCCGCCGAACACGCCTTCGGCGAGCGCGAGCGCGCGCGCGTCACCCTCCACCCGTACCGGTTGATCGAAGGCCACTTCGAGGTTCGCGCGCAGCGGAAAGTCGCGCCACTGCGCAATATTGAGTGGTGACACGCGCTCGCCGTCACTCGCGATCGGTCCCGCACAGGCGACGCCCACGCGCGACGTGGGGTGGTCGGCGCGCACGTGTTGCGCCAAGGTCACGAGCGCGTCAAAGAGTTGCGTCGGATGTTCGGCGACGTAGAGCCGATCTCGGCTCAGTATCCGCCCCGGCGCCCCCACCACGGCGACGTCAATTTTGGTCGCGCCGACGTCAATCGCGAGACAGAGGGAGTCGTCAAGCGCCCCCTTCGCCCGGCTCATTCCGACTTGTGACGATGACGCGACAACCAGTCGCGAAGAGACGTCGTACGCGGACCGTAGGTGGCCGTCGTATCGTCGCCTTGACCGGGACGCGTGATGTCTTGCCAGGACGCGCGACCCAACAACCGAGCGTTGCGTTCCACCACGACCGCGGAAACGAACATCAACGCCACGCCCACCAATCCCAAGAGGACCGAGTGTGAGAAGCAGAGGATCAAAATCAGTAGCCCGGCGACGAAGCCGGCAACGCCCCACCGGACGCGCCGACCGCCATGGGCGTACACGTTCGTGTCGCGAACATTCTTGACGAAACGGGGATCTTGTTTCGAAAGCGACTCTTCGAGTTCAGCCAGGATGCGCTGTTCGTGCTCTGACAGCGGCATGGCAACTCCTTTCGATTCGCTTAGGCCCACTTTACTGTCGCCCTTCGCACTTGGAGACATCGCCCCTCCGCGCGAGCCGCTAGAAAGAAGAGATTCTTAAGAAAGAGCTCCGATGACCTCCTGGCACCTTGGCGTGATCTGCACCGGCAACATCTGTCGCTCACCGATGGCCGAGGTCGTCTTGCGCAAATTGGTGGCTGACGACCCGATTCTCGTTGAGCGGGTCAAGATCTCGAGCGCGGGAACCGCTCGTTGGCACGTGGGCGCCGCAATGGACCCGCGCGCCCAAGCCGCACTGACGAGGGCCGGGTTCACGGAACCCGGCTCCCCGGGGGCCTTCGCGGACAGGGCCTACCTCGCGTCGCTCGATCTGGCCATAGTGATGACGCGCGAACAACGAGAAGATATTCACGACCGCTTTGGCGACAAACTGGAGGTGCACCTCCTACGTCAGTACCACGATCCACCCGTCGAACTCGACGTAGCCGATCCCTACTACGGCGATCAGCACGATTTCGACGCGTGTCTCGAGTCGATTAGAGCAGCGGCTCCGCGTGTGACATTGGCACTTCGTCGGCGACTGGATGCAGACTCGCGCGAAGTTTGATTTCGGGCAACGTCAACGACAAAGCGACGGCAATCACCCCGACGGGAATAGCCCAGTGGTACACCGTTTGAATCGACGTCGCGATCGCGGCCAAGACCGCGTGGAGTTCGGCCGGCGGTAAGAGGCTGAGGTTCTTCGGCGTCAGCGTCGAGAGCAGATGCTTCGGCACCGGCACGCCTAACTTCGCAAAACCACTGGCTAGCTGCTGCGGAAAGCTGTTGGTGTAGAGCGCTCCAAAGATCGCCGTACCAAACGAGCCACCGATCGAGCGAAAGAAGTTCGTTCCGGCCGTGGCGGCCCCAATGTCCGCGGGATTGACCGCGTTCTGCACGGCGGTGACGAGGACCTGCATCACCAGTCCGATTCCCATGCCGAGAATCAACATGTAGAGCGACATCACGTAGCTCGACGTGACGATCCCAACGGTGCCTAAGAGCGCGAGACCTAACGTCATCACGACCGTGCCAAGAATGGGGAACGGGCGATAGGGCTTACCGCGCGACACGAGGCTGCCGACGAGAATCGACATGCCAAAGAGGCCGGCCATAAGGGGCAGGAGTCGAAGTCCTGACTGGGTCGGCGTGACGTGGCGTACCGTCTGGAAGAAGTAGGGCAAGAACGTCATTGAGCCGAACATGGCGAAACCCACCACGAAACCAATCGCCGACGCCGAGGAGAACACCCGGTTGGCGAAGAGGCGCGGTGGCAGAATTGGCTCGACGGCCCGGCGCTCGATGACGACGAAAGCGACGCCCGCGACGAGGCCAACCGCGAGTAGCGCCATTGATATCCACGACGTCCACGCGAAGGTGGATCCGCCAAGGGACGTGAAGAGGATGAGGGCCGATGCCGAAACGGTCATGACGAGCGTGCCCGCAAAGTCGAGTACGTGCGCGACGCGCTCGCGCGACTTCGGTAGCGCCGCCGCGGTGACGAAGAGCGCGACGATGCCAAAGGGCACGTTCACGAAGAAGATCCAGCGCCACGACCAGTACTCGACGATGACCCCGCCGAGCAACGGACCAAGCACCGTGGCGGCGCCGAACACCCCACCGAACATCCCGGCGTAGCGCCCACGATCTCGAGGAGGGACGATATCGGCGATAACGGCTTGCGCGCCGACCATCAGTCCGCCACCACCAAGACCCTGCAGGGCGCGGAACAGAATCAATTCAAACATTGACGTCGAAAAGCCGCACAGGACACTGCCCAGCAGGAACAGCACGATGGCCCACTGGAAGAACTGCTTGCGACCGTAGAGATCGCCGAGCTTTCCCCACATTGGCGTTGAGACCGTTGTGGCCAACAGGTAGGCCACGACGACCCACGCCAGGTGACTCGATCCGTGGAGGTCCCCCACGATTGTCGGCAACGCCGTTGAGACAATGGTGCCGTCGAGGGCGGCGAGCAACATGCCGAGCATGAGCGCGCCGAAGACAAAGTACAACTCGCGCTTGGGCAGTAGGCCCTTCTCAATTTGTTCCATGCGAAGTCCTCGGGGTTAGTGACGACGGGAATCCGTTCCCCACCCTACTGAGGTCACCGCGCGAACGACGCAACTCGCTTTACTAGCCTTCGGGGAATGCTGAAAGGTTCGTGGCAGTGGACGCAACGTCTACTCGACCACGAGTACAGCGCGGCCATCACGCTCTCGGTCGGCGTGGGCGCCGCACTCACGTGGTCCGCCTTCGGCGCGAACTCGTACTTCACCTTGACGACCGGAAGTACGGCGTCGGTCTGGGCGCGGCACTTCGACGTCACGTCGCTACACGCGTTCGTCCTCAGCGGTCTGATGGCGATCTACTTTTACGCCCTGGGACTGGAGTTGCGTCGAGAACTTGATCACGGCGCGTTGGCGCATCGCCGCGACGCGTTGGCCCCGCTCGCGGGGGCGCTCGGGGGCATGATCGCGACCGCCGGAGGATCCCTCGTGCTCGGTGCGTGGCTGAGTAACGCCGCGCTCTTGCGTGGCTGGGGCGTACCAATGGCGACCGACGTGGCCTTCACCCTCGGCGCGCTCGCCATAGTGGGCCGGCGACTGCCCGCTTCCCTTCGCCTGTTCGTCCTCACCCTCGCGGTCGCCGATGACGTCTTGAGCGTGATCGTCTTACTCATCACTGGCGCGACGCACCTCCACGTCGCTTGGGTCGTCGGCGCGGGATTGGTCATCGTCGTCGCCTGGCGAGTTCGTCGAAACCTTCCGAGCGTCGTCAACGTGGCGGTGTTTTTGCTCCTTTGGTTCTGTTTCGTTCAAGCCAGTCTTGAACCCGCGCTGGCCGGCGTCGTGGCGGGGGCTCTCGTGCGCCCCCGTTCGCCGGCGCACCCGCGACTCGAACGCGGCGCGACTCGACTCGCCAGCGCCCTCGTTCTCCCCCTCTTTGGCTTCGTGGCCACGGGCATCCACTGGTCCAATCTGGGACTCAACCACGGCGGACGAGTCGTGATTCTTTCAACGATCGTGGTGCGCCTCGTGGGTAAGACGCTCGGCATCGCCGCGGGCGTTTTGATCGCCGTTCGCGTGGGCGCGCGTGGACCACGTGACGTCACGACCCCCATGATGTTGGCGACCGGCGCGCTGTGCGCAATGGGATTTACGGTGCCGTTACTCTTCGCCGCTCAGCTCTTCTCACCGAACGGACCGATCTACGGCGCTTTTTCACTTGGACTGCTGCTCGCGACGGTCGCGGCCGGACTTCTCGGTGGCATCGCCCTACGCCTTCTATCCCTAAGTAAGTTGAAGGAACGATGAAGACCCGACTAACCGAGTTGTTGAAAATTGAACATCCCGTCATGCTCGCCGGCATGGGAGGCGTGTCCTACAGCGCCCTCACCGCCGCGGTTTCCAACGCCGGGGGCTACGGATGTTTGGGCGCCTCGACGATGTCGACCACCCAACTCGGCGAAGAAATCGCCCGCACCCGTTCGCTGACCGATCGTCCCTTCGGGGTCGATCTGCTGACCGCGTTTCCTGACTCGCTCGAGGCCAACGTTCGCTTACTGATTGAAGGCGGTGCCTCGACCTTCGTCGCGGGACTCGGGGTACCACGTCACGTCATCGACGTCTGTCACGACGCGGGGGTACTCGTCATCTCCATGTGCGGCAAAGTTGAACACGCCCGCCGCGCGCTCGACGCCGGTTGCGACGTCGTCGTCGCCCAAGGTACGGAGGCCGGGGGTCACACGGGCACCGTCGCGACGCTGCCCCTCGTCCCCATGATCGTCGACGCGGTAGGCGGGTCCATTCCCGTCGTCGCGGCGGGCGGCATCGTTGACGGACGCGGCCTCGCGGCGGCACTCGCCCTCGGCGCCGATGGCGTCTGGGTTGGTACGCGCTTTATCGCCACCCCGGAGGCGCGCGCTCTTCCCGGCTACCACGAGCGGATGTTCGGCGCCAAAGAAGATGACACGACGGTCTCACGCGCCTTCAGTGGCAAAACAATGCGCGTCATCAAGAACGCAACGACGAAGCGCTACGAGGACGATCCGGGACTTCTCCGCCGATTCCCCGACCAGTTGGTCGCGTCGTTGCACGACGGCGTCTTTCACCTCGGCGGTGACGAGCACACGGCGAACGTGGATCCCGAGCGCGAAGGCTATCCGGCGGGTCAGGTGGTGGGGGCGATCAACTCGTTGCGCCCCGCCGGCGACATTGTGCGCGACATGGTCAACCAAGCCGAGGAGATTCTGGGGCGCCTCGGGCACCCGTAAGCCCCAATTTCACGGGGACGCCGCGTGCCGTCCTTCGGGGAGGCGCGCCACTCGAGGACCTAGTCTGGCCTGGTGAGCACCACGCCCGACGTCGAGACCATGGTGTCAACGGTGCGTGGCGCGGCCAAGCGCGTTACGGCGGCCAAACGTACGGTCGCCGAAGTGCTGGTCGAAGCGCACGGACACCTCACCGTTGACGAGATCACGAGCGCGGTTCAGCGCCAGCGTCCCGAAGTGAGTCCTTCGACGATCTACCGCATCCTCGAGGAGTTCGAGGAGTTGGAGTTGGTGGTACACGCGCACCTCGGTCAACCCGCGGCGGTCTATCACCTCGCGGGTATCGTGCACGGGCACCTGACGTGCGAAATCTGCCAGCGAACGGTCGAGATTCCTTCTTCGCACTTTGACGCGCTCAGCCGCGAACTGCTCGCGCGTTACGGCTTTCAACTCGATCGTCACCACCTCGCGCTGAGTGGTCGCTGTCGCGCCTGCCGCGACGCGGGCGCGGGAACTGCCATCACCTCAGGGGCGACGGCGTGATCTCCGTCGTTCATCTCACGAAGCGATTTCGCAAGACCACCGCCGTGAATGACTTGTCGTTTGACGTGCGCCCCGGTGTCGTTACGGGTTTCCTCGGACCAAATGGTTCGGGTAAGTCAACGACGATGCGTTTGATTCTTGGTCTTGATTTTGCGACGTCCGGTAGCGCCACCGTTAACGGTAAGCGGTACCGAGAACTCGTCCAACCGCTGCGCGAGGTCGGTGCCTTGCTCGACGCCAAGGCCGTGCACCCGGGTCGCAGTGCGCGTCAGCACCTACGAGCACTGGCCGCGTCGAACCGTCTCGCCGCGCGTCGCGTCGATGAGGTGCTCGAACTCACTGGCATTTCCTCGGTCGCCGACAAAAAGGTCGGCACTTTTTCAATGGGCATGAGCCAACGATTGGGCATCGCGGCGGCACTCCTGGGCGATCCGGGCATTCTGCTCTTCGACGAACCCGTCAATGGTCTCGACCCCGAGGGAATCCGTTGGATTCGTGACCTCTTTCAGTCCCTCGCCCGCGAGGGTCGCACCGTCTTTGTAAGTTCACACCTCATGAGTGAGATGGCGCTCACCGCCGAGCAGATCATCGTTATTGGGCGAGGTCGGTTAATCACCCAAGGCAGCGTCGATGAGCTCACCGCCGGCGCCAAGAGTGAGGTCTACGTTCGCGCCCGGGACACCAGCGCGCTCGAAGACGCCCTGCGGACGCGCGCGGTGACCTTTCGTCCCGAGGGACCGGGCTTCGTCGTTGCATCACTCGACGCTGAGGCCATTGGTGACTTAGCCCTGGCCGCGGGTGTCGCGCTCTCAACGTTGACACCCCAGCGCGCCTCCCTCGAAGAGGTGTTCATGGACCTCACGGCGGACTCCGTCGAGTACAGCGCCTCGCCGGCGGCACACTCGTGAGCACAAAGCCCACTATCGCCTCGGTCGTCCGCTCGGAGTGGATCAAGTTTCGTTCGGTGCGGTCCAGCGTCACCGGCGTCGTGGTCACCTTGCTCTTGACGATTGGCCTCGGTGCATTAATCACGTTGGCGGTGCGCTCGCACTGGAGCCAGACCGACGCCGTACGGCGCGCCACGTTCGATCCCGTGTCGACCAGTTTGAGCGGCACGCTCTTTGCGCAGTTCGCCGTTGGGGTCATTGGCGTTTTGTTCATAACTGCGGAGTACTCGTCGGGCTCGATTCGCACCTCCCTGGCGGCGGTGCCCCAGCGACTTCACCTGGTCGCCGCCAAGGCCCTCGTCGTTGGACTCGTCGTGGTCGTCGTCGCCGAGGTTGCCTGCTTCGTGACCTTTCTCGTTGGTCAATCAATCTTTTCTGGCGTGGTGCCCACGGCGTCGTTGTCCAACGGTGCGGTACTGCGCTCAGTAATCTTCGCGGGCCTGTACTTGACGCTGCTCAGCCTGGTCGGCATGGGTCTCGGTCTTATTCTGCGCCAAAGTGCCGCGAGTATTTCGGTCTTTACGTCACTGCTGTTGATTTTGCCGATTCTGACGTTGCTGCTGCCCCAGAGCTGGCAAAACGCGATCAATCGCTTCGAACCCAGTCAACTTGGCCAGTCGATGATGTCGCCGACTCCGACCGCCAATACCTTTGGCGCGTGGAGCGCGTTCTTAATTTTGGCGCTCTACACCGCGGGCGTAGTGGGCGTTGGTGCGGGAATGCTCGAACGACGGGACCACTAAACGTGGAACTTCGCGACGCGTTGCGCACCACCGGTGCGGTCCGGGCGTTCCTCGCCGATCCGGTCGCCGACGACGTGCTCTTTCGCGTGCTCGACGACGCGCGCTTCGGACCCTCGGGGGGTAACCGCCAGGCGTGGCACGTCATCGTGCTAAAAGACGTTGCCGTCCGCGAGGCCCTCGGCGCGCTGTACCTCGACGCGTGGCACGACTACGTCGGCCACGTTCTGGAAGGCCTCGTCCCCTTTTCGCCGCTGGCCAGCGACGACGAGCGCGCTCGGGCGGCTCGTCGCCGAGGTGACGCCGTCGCGCTCTCTCGACCCGACGGTTTCGCCGAGACCATCGCGAGCGCGCCCGCGCTCCTCGCGGTCAGCGTCGAAATTGGCGCCCTGGCGGCGACGGATCGTGACCTCGGGCGCTACCAGGTCGTCGGTGGCGCGTCGGTCTATCCCTTCATTTGGAACGTGCTGCTCGCGGCACACGAGTACGGACTGGGCGGCGTCATGACGACCGTCGCGACCCGACGCGAACCTGAGGTCGCGCGTCTGCTGCACTTGCCCGCGACCCACGCGCTCGCGGCTGTCGTCGCTTTGGGCTACCCCCAAGCGCGACCCACCAAACTCACGCGCAAACGCGTCGATGAGTTCGTCACCGTTGATCGCTACGACGGCGATCCGTTCACCGGTCAGTAACGCCGCGAGCGCACCACACGACTCGCCGATTCTCACGAATCGAGTGGTGCTAGAGCACCTTGGACAAAAAGAGTTTCAGTCGTTCGCTACGGGGCGCACTCAGCACCGTGCGCGGATCGCCCGACTCTTCTATGACACCAGCGTCGAGGAAGTACACCGTGTCGGCGACCTCGCGCGCGAAGTTCATCTCGTGGGTGACGACCATCATTGTCATCCCACTTCGCGCGAGATCTTTCATCACGTCGAGGACCTCGCCGACCAACTCCGGGTCTAACGCCGACGTGGGCTCGTCGAAGAGCATCAACTTGGGCTCCATCGCGAGCGCGCGCGCAATGGCGACGCGCTGTTGTTGACCACCCGAGAGTTGACTGGGGTAACTGCGTTCCTTCGCGTCGAGGCCCACGCGCGCGAGGAGTTCACGGGCCTTCGCGGTCGCCGCCTCGGGCGAGCGTCCCTTCACCTTGATCTGGCCGAGGGTCACGTTTTCGAGGACGGTGAGGTGCGCGAACAGGTTGAAGCGCTGAAAGACCATGCCGATCTGCGAGCGCTTCTCGCAGATCTGTCGGTCGTTGAGTTCGTAGAGCTTGTCGCCGCGCAACTCGTAGCCAACCAGTTCACCGTCCACACGCAGTTCACCGGCGTCGTGTTTATCGAGGTGGTTGACGCATCGCAACAGTGTGCTCTTGCCCGAACCCGAGGGACCAATGAGACACGTCACTTCGCCACGCGCGACGTTAAGGTCGACGCCCTTTAACACCTCAATCCCGCCGTAGGCCTTACAGACCCCCTTGGCCTCGACCATCAGCGTCACGGGGCCACCCCCACGTCATGAACCGGGCGAAACTTTCTGGCGATGCCGCGCGCGTCATTGCGCAGGCGCTGGATTGGTGTCGGCGGTGGCGTGCGCAGCGACCCTCGGGCGAAGTGACGCTCCACGTAGAACTGACCACTCGAAAGGACGGTCGTCCACACGAGATACCAGAGACTCGCGGTCAACAGCAGGGGAATAACCAGGTAGTTCTGCGAGTAGATATTGGTCGCGGCCCCGAGCGTCTCGACGACGCCCACCGCCGCGGCCAATGATGACGTCTTCAACATCGAGATGATTTCGTTGCCGGTCGGCGGAATGATGACCCGCATTGCCTGGGGTACGACGACCAGGCGCAAGGTCTGGCGCCGCGTGAGCCCGATGGAACTCGCCGCCTCAATCTGGCCCTCGTCAACCGAGATCAGTCCAGCGCGGGCAATTTCGGACATGTAGGCACCCTCGTTCAAGGCGAGTCCCATGAGCGCGGCGCGAAACGGGTTGAACAGGTTGACCGCGTTGACGTGCAGGAACGTCCACGACGTGAAGGGAATGCCGAGTGAGAGCTGGGGGTAGATCGCCGAGATGTTGAACCATAAGAGGAGTTGGACGTAGACCGGGGTACCCCGAAAAAACCAGGTGTAGGTCCACGCGGTCGCCGAGAGCAACCGATTCGGCGACATGCGCATCACCGCCAACGTGAGACCGATGATGATGCCGAGCAGCATTGACAACACCGTCAGGGCGAGGGTGATCTCCACCCCGTGGAAGATTTCGGCGCTAAAAAAATAGTGACGTATGACGTCCCAACTAAAGCGCCATTCAGTCTTGGGCTGACAGCTACGATGCGGCACCACGCCGCGACAGGCGTACTGTCCCGTCGGCAACTTCGAAAAGATGGTGTGGATCACCATCGCAATAATCACGAGAGCCCCTGCCCCCGAGAAGTAGCGCCCGACGTGACGAACGGGGACGACCTTGACGGTGGCGTCCCCGTTCGTGTTCATGCGTCGTTACTGTACGTCGTTGACGTCGGTGGTACTAAGAGGTGGCCCCATTCAGCACAATCTTGCCGACCGGCAACGCACCCGCCGCCACGCCCCACTTGGACAAGATGGCGTTGTAGGTTCCGTTCATCACCAGTGTCTTGAGTGCCGCTTGAATGGCCAGCGCCAACTGGGCACCCGCGGTCGTCTTGGGCGTCGCGATGCCGTAGGGCGCGACGTTGACGGCGTTACCGACCAACTTGAACTTGCCCTTGGACTGCGCAACGACGTAACCGGCAATCTGGCTGTCGAGGAAGCCCACGTTCGCGTGACCCGAGGAGACCGCGACGTTAGCTTCGGTCTGGGTCGGGAACGCGAGCACCGTTACCTTCTTGGAGCCCTTGCACAGCTTGCTGGCGTTCTGCGCGTCGGTCTGCTCAACGGTACCCGTCTCCACGGCAACCTTGAGGCCACAGAAACTCTTGAAACCCTTGAACGTCACCATCGAGTGCGCTGCGGCGTAGACACCCTCACCAGCCTGGAAGTAGTCCACAAAATTGACCTGCTTTTGACGGGCCAAGTTGTCGGTGAACGACGAGTTCCCAATGACGTACTTTCCGGACTTGATACCCGCGATGATGTTGTCGAAGGTCACGTTGTTCTCTTGGACCTTGAGACCCAGCGTCGTCGCGATCGCCTTCATCAAGTCGACGTCAAAGCCCACCATGGTCGAGCCGTGCATGGACTCGTCGGGTGCGTACGTCGCATCGGTGGCTACGGCGAGGGTCTTGCCCTTGAAAATGGACGGTACCAACTTCGCGTTAACGGCGTTGAAGGTCGCGCTGGCGCCTGACGCACCCGCAGTAGCGGCGCCCGCGAGCATCAGTGACGCGACGCTCACGGCGACGAATCCTTGGCGAATTCGAGATATCCGGTGCATTCGTTCTCCCTGGTTAGTCTGTTCCGCCGAAGTCGGCGTCAGGGTTCCATTGATATCAGATATTGACGGCGCGCTGACCGCACCAACTCATGGTCGTAGTGATTTGAGGGCGAAAAAGGTCCGACCGGGCCGGGCCAGTGCGGACGTTACGCCCACGTCATTTCTCGGTGCTCTGGTCAAGCAGCGCGTGCAGGTGCTCGGCGAGGTCGTCGATAATCGCGAGTGCCTCGGGCGCCAGATTCCCGAAGCGCAAGAAGCCGTGCACCATGCCCTTAGCCTCCAGCAGGCGCACGGGCACGCCGAAATTCTCGAGTAAACCCGCGTAGGCGATCGCCTCGTCGCGCAGCGGGTCGTGCTCGGCCACCACCACAATCGCTGGCGGCACCCTCGCCAGATCGCTGCTCATCAGTGGGGTCACCCGAGGGTCGGTGTGATTCACGTCGTCGCCCAAGTACTGGGCGTAGTCGTAACGCAGGTGCTCGAGGTTTAACACGTAACCCGACGCGTACACGTGCGCCGAGTTCGTAATCATCTCGGGGCCGAGGGTCGGATAGATCAATACCTGCGCGATCACGCCCAAGTTGTCGTCACGCGTTTGCGCGCAGGCGACTGTCCCAAGGTTCGCGCCCGCCGAGTCACCGAGGACAATCAAGCGTGCCGTGGGTGATCCGAATAGGTCGCGACGTGACGCCACGACGCGCAGCGTGTCGCGCACGTCATCGAGCGCCGCCGGAAAGGGGTGCTCGGGCGCGAGACGGTAATCGAGGGCGAGAAAACGCATCTTCGTGTCCGCCGCTAAACGTCGACAGAGCCCCTCGTGCGTGTCGAGGTCACCAACGACGAAGCTGCCCCCGTGGAGGTACAGGACTACCCCGCGACCCTCGTCGCCATGGGGGACGTAGAGGCGAGCGGCGAGTGACCGTCCCTCCAGTTCGATGGTCAAATCGCGACGCTCGGCCATCGGCTCCATCTCTCCCAAAATTGCGAGCGCCTTGTCGCGGTACGCGCGACGTCGCACCAGGGGGTCGAGTTCCTGGGGATGCGTCTCGGGATGAGCTCGAGAATCGACGACAACCTGAAAAATCTCGGGATCAAGCACGTCGTTCCCCACCGTCGTGGCGCCCCATCCGCTCGACCGCATTCACGCGAGTTCCTTGCGCATCAGCGTCGCCATCGTTTCGTAGCCCAAGGATTCGTAGAGGTTTCGCGCGACGAGGTTGTGACCAAAGACGTTGAGGCCGAGGTAACGCGCGCCGCGACCTTTGGCCCACTCTTCGGCGGCGAGCATGGCCGCTCGTCCGTAGCCGCGGCCACGAACCTCGTCGTTGACGACGATGAAGTAGACGAATGCGGAGTCTTGACGCTGCTGATGCGTGCTGCCCAGCCACAGGGCCCCCACCACCAGGTCACCGTCGGTCTGCCAAAAGAAGTGCTGTCCCTCCGCCGCCACACCCCCAGGAGCGAACTCCTCGGTCTGGGCGGCCGCGACCGCGCGGGCCGCCGCTTCGTCCTCACCGGCGAGTACGCGCTGGTGGACGTAGTCCTCCATGACGCCGGGCAGCCACTGGGCAACTTCGTCGGGTGTCATTGGACGTAGAGAAACCTGCACGACGCCACCTTAGAAGAGGTGGCGCGGGAGAAAAAAGACGTGGGCGACTCTCATTGAGCGCACCGGGCTCCGCCCGGCGGGCGGAATCACAATCGCCGGCCCCTAGGGGCCGGCGATTTTGTGGAGCGGACGACCGGGCTCGAACCGGCGACCTCGACCTTGGCAAGGTCGCGCTCTACCAACTGAGCTACGTCCGCGAGGTGGGACTATCTTAGCCGCCGCGAACCGCGAGGCCAACTCACGGCGCGGGCGTGTTCGCGACGTACCACGCGACTTCTTCGGCCACCAGGTCGCGCAGGCGCGCCAAGTCGGGTAGCTGACGGGCACAGCCCAAGAGGCCGAACTCCAAATTTTCTTCGAATCCGAGCACGGTCACGTTCAGCGCAAAGCTCGCGAACAGCGGCCCCACCGGTGACGCCGAGCGCACGCGACGTCCACTCACCCACAAGGGCAGGGGCGGCCCTGGTACCGACGAGATCATGAGATTCGCCATGGGCGGAAGGTAGTTAAAGAGTCCGAGCGTGGCGACCACGCGACCGCCCCACGACACCAACGCCGGCCCGAGCAGGCGCGGCACGTCCATAAAAATCTTGGCCCGGAGTCGTCGCTGCTCGCCCACCGTCGCTTTCGCGTCACGCGAGATCCGCGCCAGACGTTCTTCACGGTCCGCGAGATCGGTGTGGAGCCGTACGAGCATGCCCGAGATCTGATTGCCCAACTGGTCACTCTCGCCCTCGGGTCGCACGTTGATGGGCACAAAGGCGATGAGGTCACGTCGAAGTTCGTCGCCACGCTCGGCGAGGAATCGCGCGAGCGCGCCACTGACGCTGGCGACGACGAAGTCAGTGACGCTGACCCCGCGCGCCTTTGCGGCACGTTTAACGTCAGCGAGCGATGCCTGGTGACGGTGGTACGCCTTGTCGACGCCGGGTGCGGCGTTCAGTGGACTACGTCGCGCGTCAAAAATTGACGGCTGACCCGAACCGTCGCGGCGCGCCCGCGACAGAACGAAACGCACGAGCGAACGCACGACCTCCTCGACGCGACCGAGCCACGACGACGCGACGTCGAGAACGGCGCTCGGCGTCATAACTAAACGACGAAGGTTGGACCACACCAAGCCCAAAGGCGTCGAGACGTCGTCGGGCTCGTCGCTCGCGTCACGCACGTGCGGGGGGCGCACCTCGGGCGAAATATCGAAGAGGTTCGCGAAGGTCTCGGCGCCCGATACGCCGTCGGCGAGCGCGTGATGAATCTTGAGTGCCAGGGCGCAGCGCCCACTCGCTAGTCCCTCAATCACGAGCATTTGCCACAGGGGTCGTTCGGGTGAAAGCGGGCGCGAAAAGTAGTCGGCAATCAACGCGTCGAATTGGGCGGGCGTGCCCGGGCTCGGTAGAGCGACGCGCACCAGGTGGCGATCGAGGTCGAAGGCTTGATCGTCGACCAGAATCGGCCACGCCAAATCGAAGGGGGCGCGCACGACGCGTTTCGTCAAGACCGGTATTTCGTGCAGGCGATCAGCAATGTTTCGGCGAATCTCCGCGAAGCGCGCCGATGGATCAAGGGCACCATCGTCCTCCAGTTCGAGGACCGCACCAATGCGCATCGCCGCGCCCTCGTTTTCCAAAATGAGGAAGGCACTATCGAGGGGATTGAGGTACGTCGTCACCGGCCCGTGCTCCCAAAGCCGCCGTCACCGCGTGCGCTGGGCGGCAACTCCGTCACCAGCCGCGGCGTCATGACGGACACGGCGAGAATGACGAGCTGGGCTACCCGATCACCCGCGCGCACCTCGTAGTCCTCGTCGGGGTCGAGATTGACCAGGGCCACGTGAATCTCACCGCGATAGCCAGCGTCGATGAGACCGGGAGCGTTGGCGCACGTGACGCCGTGGCGTGCGGCGAGACCGCTGCGCGGTAACACGAAACCGGCGTAACCCTCGGGAATCGCGACAGAGAGTCCGGTCGCCACGAGTCCTCGACCCCCTCGTCGCGGCAGCGTTAGCGGTGCCACGGCGACCAGATCCAGGCCCGCGTCCCCGTGGTGCGCACTTTGGGGCACCACGGCGTCAGGGTGCAGAGCGCGAAAGGCGAGATCCATGGGCGAAGGCTACTGGTCGCGCGAAGCGTGACGAAGGAGTTCAGTAGTCTCGCAGGATGCTCGTGTGGATGGACCTGGAGATGACGGGGCTTGACCCGTCACGACACGTGATCGTCGAGATTGCCACCATCGTGACCGACGACGATTTGGTCATCGTCGAGGAGGGGCCGGACCTGGTCATCAGCGCCACGTCCGAGCAACTCGCGCAGATGGGTGATTTCGTGACCGAGATGCACACGAAATCGGGCCTTCTTCCTCTTATTGCCTCGTCCACCGTTTCCCTGGCCCAAGCCGAAGCGGCGACCCTCGACTTCGTCCGTCGCCACGTGCCCGAGCCACGATCGGTGCCACTGTGCGGCAACTCCATTGGTACGGATCGCCGTTTCCTCCAGGAGTACATGCCAAGCCTCGAAGCACATTTCCACTACCGCAACGTTGACGTGTCGAGTATCAAAGAACTAGCGAAGCGCTGGTACCCCGAACTCTTGGCCAGTCAACGCGAAAAATCGACGACGCACCGGGCACTCGACGACGTGCGCGAATCAATTGGTGAACTCATCGACTACCGGGAACGAATTTTTCGCGACCTCACGCCCAGGGGATAACCTCACCTGCGATGACC
>JANWIR010000050.1 GCA_025449805.1 Acidimicrobiales bacterium
CGAGCGGGCCCGTAGCTCAGTTGGTCAGAGCAGGGGACTCATAATCCCTTGGTCCCAGGTTCGAGTCCTGGCGGGCCCATCCGACACCGCACCGGCACGCTCGCTCCGCATGGTTATGCGGTCAGGCGTGCCGGATGTGCCGCCTCCGCGCGTCGCGTGCCCCCCTCGGTGCCCCCTCATCGCGGTGGTTCGCGGGCGATTACCGGTCGACCGATCATGTTGCACACCCGCCAAGGCGGCTCGATCGGCGTGGTTGCGTCAGCTGCCGAGCTCGTCGACTAGGTGTGCGTGTTCGAGTTCACGGTCGTCGAGCAACACGTGCGTGTAGGTGTCGGCTGTCACCGAGAGCGACCGCTGTCCGACGCGGGCTCCGATGAGCGCCCACGTTTCGCCTTGGCGGTGCCAGAGGCTTATCCGGCGATGGCGCAGGTCATGCGGTGACCACGTCGGCGTGCCCGTCGCCTTACAGGCGCGCGCGATCGCCGTCCGCAGCCGCTCTTGGGTCACGCCGGGGAACACCGGCGCCGTCGGGTCGCGGTCCTCGCGCGGCGGCAGCGTCGCGAGCACAGCTGCGAACAGATCGGACGGGACGGAGATCCAGCGGCCCCGACGGCCCTTCTCGACGGCACGGCGGATGCGCCAGCGTGAGCTCGGCTCGTCGAGGTCGCCGCAGAGGAGGCCCTTCTCCTCGAGTTCACCGACACGCATCCCGGTCGCGTCAAGCACGAGCACCGCAAGCGCGTAGAGGTGCGGCATCGCACGGACGACCGCCTCAATCTGGTCGGCGCTCGGCGGCGTCGGCTCGTTGCGCTCCTCACGCGGCAGCCGAACCCGAATACGATCACGCGCCGGGTTCTCCTTCACTCCTGCGAAGTCGAGAACCTGGGAGAGTACGGTCAAGGACTTCCGGATCGTTTCTCGTTTCCGTCCGGACGCGTGTAGGGTCGCGACGAGCTCGGCGACATCGGCCGGCGAGATCTCGTCGACGCAGCGAGCGCCGAGCATTGGCAGCACGCGCGCCAGCTGCACGCGATGGCCGACCGCCGTTGCGTCCGCGACGTCGACCCGGGAGGCGCGCCATCGCTCTGCCGCTTGAGCGAGCGTTGGTGCCGCTCAGGGCTCCGCTTCGAGCACCGCGAGGTTGGGGACACGCATCGCGGCCAGTTCGCCAGCGACCCAGCGGGCTCGTGCAAGCGCTTGGCGTCGCGTGCTGAATGAGCCTGCGTACCGGTTGGCCGTTTCACGGCCGCCGAGCCGGTAGCGGACGCGGTAACGGGTGCGGTCATCGCCTGTCGCTCGCCGTTCGATCCAGACGCTAGGCATGAGTACCCGGCTCCAGCGTAATGGCTTCCTTCAACATCGCAACCTCCCAATCGCCGCCGGTCGAGTCGGGGCTGAGCGTGCGGAGTCGACACGCTTCACGTGCACGGGCGAACGCGATCGTCGCGGTAGGTGTTCGTCTCGATCAGGCCGAGGTAGTCCTCGACGCGGACCATCGGCCGCGAGTAGCCGGGCAGCGAGATGACCGGCAACGCTCGGAAGACTGCATCAATCGCGCGCCGCTCAAGCCCGAGATCGCGGAGATGCGAGCGCGTCAGCATCCCGCCCGGTGTGCCAAGCAGGACCGTCGGCGATGGCCGCCGGTCGAGCGCCGTCTCATTTGGTGCGGCCGTCTCGCCGACCGGCTGGTGTCGAAGTTGGCGGGCTTTGAGCAACGCGTCGTCGAGTGCTTTTCGATCGGCGGTGGCTGATTGTGCTCGCGTGGCGTGCTGCAATGCCGTCTCCTTTCGTGGTGGATCGCGGTCAATCGACGTTGGGAGTGTTCGCGGCGAATCTGCCCGGTCGGGGAGCGGTGCGGCGACTCGGTCGGCTTGTGCGTGTGGCGGGCCTTTTTTCGTGCGAGTTCGCGGGTCGCGGAGAGCCGGCAGTCACGAACGAACGCGAGGGAAGCCGCCACAGGCGGCTTGACGGCCGGCGCGCGACCCGCATAATCCGGACGAAGCCCGCCGCACGCGGGCTAACTCGTTTGTCAAAGTTCGGCCGTCCTACCGTGGTAGGACCGGCTCGCAGAATGGCGGCCGGCCCTGACGCCGACCTGACTTAAGCCTGACCTATGCCTGACTTCTGACCCGCGAACAAACTGTCATGACCGGGTACTTGTGCGACAGATCGATAGTGAGAGATCTGCGGCGTTTTGTTCCCGGGACATCTGGGACGTTCGCGGCACATCTGAGACACCGCGGTTCCGGCCGACCGTCAGGCCAAGTGAGATCTTGGCGGCGCTTGCCAGTCGGTGGCAGCGGGCAGGTAGCGGTGGACCGTCACGTTGTTGTACGGGGCGGTCTGCGCGAACTCGATCAGCTTGGGCCGGAGCCGCTCGGGGGCGAAGTACCAGACCGAGTCGTAGTTGAGGCTGAGCTCTTCGACGATCGTTTCGAGGCGAGTGCGGCTCTTGAGGTTGAGCTAGACCTCGATCGCGACTCTTTGCGGGCAGGTGAGGACGGCGTCCGGCAGGTGGGGGCGGTTCTCCGAACGGGACGGTGATCGCTGGGCAAGTGCGCGTTCGCATTCCCACTCGCCGATCCGCAACTCGCGCTCGAGCAGCAGCCGTGTCTCGGTGACCGCTTCGATGTGGGTCGCGAGGCCGGGATGCGGGTTCCAGGTGCGGTAGGGCGACTGCACAAGCCGGCTGCCGCTGCCGGTCAGCCAGACAAACGGTGGCAGGTCGACAGCGAGGCGTGCGCTCTGCGCCCAGCCGGCGTTGCACCACCGGTCGCGTAGGCCGCGCGCGGTCCGGTAGCTGCGGCCGATCAGGCGGGCGAGCTGCTGCACCGTGATCGCATACTGCTCCGCGATCACCAGCAACAGCTCCAGGTCGCGTTGGGAAACTTGGAAGCTGCCGCTATCTCGCCGCCGACGCCGCTCGCCTTCTTCTCTCTTCCAGGTCGTCGTCTCCAATGCTCCTTCCTCCTCTGACCTTGTTGTTCTTGTTGTTCTTGTTGTTCTTGTTGTTCTGCTGTGTCTTGCATCCCCGCTCCCGCTCGCTCATCCGCTCTTCGCTCCCGCGGTTCGTGACCTCCCGCTCTCAAAAATGCTCTACGCAGAGAGAGGGAGGTCACGAATTCGACGTCGCAGACGGCGAAAGCGGGAGCGACCTCGAACCGGCTTCGTTGAGCGGGAGCGGGGACGCAGCCCAAGTGCGACCGGATCGGCATACGGCAGGGCAGCTGCAGCCGCCCGACTGCCTGCACCGATCGCGTTCCGCTCGCGCAACTCGTGTCGCGACTTGGGTTAAGGAACGCGTTCAAGCGACGCGTGGCGACGCGCGTCGGTGGCCGGCAAGACGGTGCGCGACGGTTCCCGAAAAAACGTTCCCTCATATAAGACAAGGGTCGAAACGGCCGTTTTTGAGACAGTGAAAGTGTGCGGGTCGTGCGGCAGATTCAGCCGCGTGACTTCGTGCATCGAGGCGCGGGGGTTGGCGACTGGTCAGGACCGGGTAACCGGTTTGGCCCGCCCGCCAACGACCGGGTCGCCGTGCGCTCGGCTCGCTCACCACGGCTCGCGCAAAGGTCTCGCATATGTAAGGACCAAATCGGGGGTCGTTTCGGACATTTCCGTGTTCGCGAACGGGCGTGTGAGCAGCGGCTGGGCAGTAGCGCCTCTCGGCGTGACAGCTCACCTCACCGCCGTGGCTAGGCGACGGCGAAAGAGCCGTTTTCCTAGGCGACGGCGAAAGAGCTCGTTCTTCGCTGGCGCAAAAGGCACGCTTCCACATGCTCGCTCCGGAGCGGAAGATTGCGGAGCGAACGGCCGCGCGCGGCAGAGCATGGCGCGCATTTGCCCCAAGTAGAGCCGATCCGAGCGGCCAAAGAAAGCCTTACTCGTACTGCTGCGCTACGCGGCGGGCCTTTTCATTGCCAGTCTTCTTGCGTCGAATCCGAACTTCGCTTACGGCGCGACGAACTTCTCCAGGTCTGGATCAAACGCCACGGGCTGTTGCGAAGTGCTAGAAAGTTCGAGCTGCGTGCCCTTTAGAGAGACAATTCGCAGGGCGCCTTCATGCTTGCCTGTCGAGAAGACATGTACGGAGATTTGTTGGCCCGTCTTCCAAAGAACGCGCCGATCGATTACCACATCCTGGGTTTGATCCGAACCTGACGCGCCGGCGAATACCTGTTCAAGAACGTCACCTTCAAGGCGCTGCCAGCTGTTCTGGATGACGTACTCGCCTGCCGGGAACGGCGATTGGCGAATCTCGAGGATACCTACAGCTGGCGCCTGATCCGATCCGCCCGCCGGCGGAGGATCTGGATGCTTTAGGTATGCAGCTTTTGCATCCGGGTTGTTGGGAAGCGCTGCACGTGCATGATTCACCCGATCGATGATGGCTTGTTTGGCCGGCGGCAGGGAAGGCCCTGGATCGCCACCACCTTGTTGCGAGGCGGCATAGGTCACGCTACCCGCCGCGGCGAATACGGCGACGATAATTAGCACGAAGCGGCTGAGGCGAGACCCCGACATGCGCGTTCCCCCTAACTTGGCCATTGGATGTCTGTTGCGAACTGGAGACTGTCGTGGACGGCCGGCGACGGGACATGGTTGTCGTATTCCGCCTTGACGTTGAGGGCCTTCCAAAGCTGCGTCCAGCCTTGGTTTGGTGTGTTGTCAAGCGCAGGGTCGCAGGTGACTTGGCTGCAGGCGGCGTTCTCTGTCAGAACACCATCGAAGCCGATTGGTGAGTAGTGCGCGGTGTATCCATGCTCGCTGATTCGCTCCCACTGAGCTGCGTTCACGCCGTTATTCTCGTAGATCTCGGGCAATGCAATGGCTGCGACGGCGCCCCAGCTGACATACCAAATGTCGTCGGAGGTCCAGTCACCGTCTGGCGTGGATCCGACCGGGGGACAGCCGTCGCACGAACCGTAATTGTCGTACCACCAGCTCCCGTAGGTCCCGAACGCGTCCGCCCAGGCTCGAGCGTTCGCTGGGCAAGGGTCGTATCTGCAGAAGCCGATCTCGAAGTCATTCCCACCCACCGCAATGACTTGCTGTGCGTACGGGTACCCACTGGGATGGCTTGCGAAATACGAGTTAATCGAATCTACGGCATCGGCCCAGACGTGGCCGGCTGAAGTAGAGACGGTACAGTAGTTGTTTGTGCCCAAGACAATCGTAAGCTGCGCCGTGACGTCGGACCCTGTGCCTTCGTAGAAGCCTTGGCCATACGCTTCGACCGCGGCCTCGATGTCGCTCATGTTGCGGAACGTGTTCGTGCTCAGGTCGATCGTTCCCCAGGCTCCGCCCGTGTCTTGCGTTTGGCAACCGTAATCGAGGACAACGAGCGATTTCTGCGGACGCGTGCCGTCCAGTACCGCCGCGCCAAGGCTGTTGCCGAAACCATTGACTGTCGTGGTGTTCACTGTGCCCATGTAGCGGCTCACCGTTGACTTCGGCGGGTTCAGCCGAACCGTAACGCTGCCGGTCGCGGTGCTCGCAGGGTCCACAAAGACGGTGTACGTACCGTCGCTTGGAGCCGAAGTCGCTTCCACGTAACCACCGTCTGTGCCAATTGCAGAGTTCTTAAGTGTGGATCCGTCCGGCGCAAGGATTGCGATATTGGTGCTGCAGCAGGATGAAGAGCCGACCGTTACGGCAGTGAACTGTGCCGAAATAGCATCACCGGTTGAGGCGTCGAAGGTAAGCCGAAGGTTCTGTCCAACTCGCGTCGTAGCATCCGTTACTGGGTCTCCGTTCTCGACGACGGTATCGGTGACATCGTCAGAGAGCGTCAATGTCGCGGCGCCGGTACCTACCCCGTACGGATCGAGGAGGATGGTGTAGGTGCCGCTTGTCGGCAGCGCCGTGAGGTTGACGCTACCGCCGTCGGTGCCGATGGCGCTCGAGCTGGAGGACAGGGTCGATCCGTCTGGCGTGATCACGGAGACAAAGATGCTGCAGCAGCTCGAGCTGCCAACCGTAACGCTCGTGAACCCGAGCCCAAGTTGTTCGCCCGCCGACCCCGAGAATGTTATTCGGCCGTTTTGGCCCGCTCGGCTTATCGAGACGGTGCTTGATGAACCGCCCGAAGTGATTGTGGTTGCGGCGTCGTCTGAGAGCGTGAGCGTTGCGCTTCCAGTCCCGGTGCCGTAGGGGTCAAGGTAGATCGTGTACGTACCACTACTCGGTAAAGTAGGGACGTTGATCGCTCCGCCATCTGTCCCGAGTGCGGTGTAGCTCGCCAGGTTGGACCCGTCGGGGTTCTGTACGGACACTAAGATGCTGCAACAGCTTGACGTCCCGACGGTCACACTCGTGAAACCGATGCCGAGATTCTCGCCGGCGGTGCCCGTGAAGGTGACACGGCCGTTCTGTCCGGCCCGTCCCAACGATACGCTGGTCGAGCTTCCGCCCGAAGCGACCGTTGCCGTCACGTCGTCCGAGAGCGTCAGCGTCGCCGAGCCTGTCGCTGTTCCCGACGGATCGACAACGATTGTGTACGTCCCTGTTGTCGGAAGCGTGGGCAAGTTAATCGCGCCCCCGTCCGTTCCGAGCCAGTTGTAGCTCGTCAGGCTTGAACTATCCGGCTTGAGAACCGATACGAGCATGCTGGCCCAAGTTGAAGTCCCGATGGTCACGCTCGTGAACCCAAGGCCGAGGTTCTCGCCTGCCGTTCCCGAGAAAGTGATGTACGCGTTGTCCCCAGAGGAGGCGATCGTGAGCGTTACGTTGGAACCGCCGGCGGTAATGCTCGTGTAGACGTCGCTTCGAATCCGTCTCAAGGAACGCGGAACGGCCAGTGCGCGACGGATGCCTGCGCGGTTGGCCGCGGCCTCTTGACTGTGCTGGGAAGACTGGACCGCGGGTGAAGCCGCCGTATGTGCGAGTGCGCTGCTTGCTGCGCCAAGCGCAAGACTCGCTCCCAAGAGGACAGCCGCCACTGAAATTGTCAGGCGATGCAAAGCTACGCCCACCGGACGGTGGCCAATCCGACTTGCGGAATCACAGCGACAGATACCAGTCACTCTCACAGCCGACACCCTTCTGTCCGGCCGGAGATGCGCCGCGAACACATCCGGACATTGCCTTCTGACCAGAATAGTCAGCTCTGATTAGCCAGAAGTCAATCGCCGGCTACGAGTGATTCTGCGTCGTCCGGCGAGCACAGGACGCCTCGCCGTCGTTGAAGAGCCGGTGAGACCAGTCGAGAGTATGCGCGCACGCCTGCCCGTGCGCGTCGTCGGGGTAGCTCGGACAATCGTCGCCTTAGTCAGTCACTGCCGAACCACCCGGTGCCTACCAAGCGGGGGCACTCCGCTCAGGTGTCGAGGTGACAGCCCCTTTTCGCGTTGACGGTTCAGGCCGCGAGTATTTGGTCGTTGTCCAATCGCATCGCCTCATGTGGTGTTGCACTCGACAGGAGTGAGCCGGACAGGTTTTGCAGAGGCCTCGAGCGCAGGCTTCGCCGACTGTTTACGGGAGGTCGGATTCGCATTGTGGTGGCTGCGGGCCGCCGAGGCTCGCCGCGTGTCAGTGGTGTGCAGCTACTGGGTTGAGTGCGTCGTCGAGTGCGTCGCCGACGAGGTTGATGCACACGAGGATGAGGACGAGGGTCAGGCCGGGGAAGAACCAGGTCCACCAGCCAAGTCCGACAGCGGCAGGGTCGCTGCTGAGGCCGAACTTGAATTGGACGACGTCGGCGACGAGGTTGCCGAGTGAAGGGCTGACGGATGCAGGCAGGCCGTAGTCGAAGAATTCGACCGTGGCGTCGATGAGGATGATCTGGCCGATGAGTGAAGTCGCCGCGACGAGCACTGTTCCGCTCGCGTTTGGTAATAGGTGCCGGAAGATGATGCGTGCGTCGGAGGCGCCGAGCGCGCGTGCTGCGTCGACGAATTCTTGTTCTCTCAGTCCGGCAACGTGTGCCCGGACGGCTCGAGCCACAACTGCCCACATGATCGAGGCGAAGATGATGATCAGTGTGTGCGGGTAGGCCTCGCGGAAGTAGACGATCGCTACGAGGGTGAGGACGACTGCCGGGTAGGCAGTTACGAGATCTGCGACGCGCATCAGGAGTGCGTCGAGCCAGCCGCCGTAGTAGCCGGCAAGCGCGCCGACAAGGACGCCGATGAGAGTCGCGACGAGAGCTGCAGTGAGTGCGACTTCTTCTGTTGTACGGATGCCGTAGAGGGTGCGTTGAAGCATGTCCGCGCCGACCCAGTCGGTGCCAAAGAGGTGCCAGCCCGCGAGTTCGGGTGCGTGGTGGATGACGTTTGCGGAGAGGTTGATGGTGTAGAGGGCGCGTGGCGCGATGACGTGGGCGAGCGCGCCTGCGATGAAGAGGGCGATCACAACTGTGAGCGCCGCGAGCGCGAGCGGTTCCCGCGCGAAACGGCGCGCAGCGACGGTTAGCAATCCGCGCTGGTGCGCGGCGAGCGTTTGCTCTTCGATCGAGGTGGCGGTTGTCACCGCAGCCTTGTGCGTGGGTCGAGCCAGGCGACAATCACTTCTGAGAGCAGTGCCGCGGCGATCACGAGTGCGGCCGTGACCGTGAGCAGGAGTTGGACGGCGTAGGGGTTGATGCTGGCGGTTTGAATGTCGGAGAGGAAGAGCAGTCCGAGGCCGTTTAGGCCGAAGACGTAGTCGACGACGAGCGCGGCGCCAAAGATCGCGCCGAAGTCAAGCAGCAAGACGCTGGAAAACGTCGCGAGCGAATTGCGTAACGCATGCCTCAGGAGGACGGTGTGTTCGGGGAGCCCTTTCGCGCGTGCGGTGGTTGTGTAAGGGGCGTTGAGGGCGACAAGAAGCGAGGAGCGGAGGTAGCGGCTATGCGCGCCAACGAAGGCGAGCGCAAGCGCGAGCGCCGGAAGGGTCAGGTGGCGGATCAGGCTGACTGCGTAGTGAAGTCCGGTTCCGGCGTGCGGCGTTGGTGCGCCTGGGACGCCGCAGTCTTTGAGGAAGGCGCCGCTGATCAGGGCGCATTGGCCGGGCCAGCCGTCGGTGGCGAATGGCCGAAAGCCGGAGCGGTTGCCGGCCCAGTTGAAGACCGACTGCAGTACGAGTGCGACGATGAAGGCCGGTACGGCCCAGGCGATGTAGGAGAAGGCGCGGAGGGCGAGGTCAAGAAGCGAGCCTGCGCGCGCGGCCGCGATGACGCCGAGGACCAGGCTGAGCACGATGACGATAAGCGCGGTGGCGCCAAGCAGTGCGGCGGTGTGGCCGAGGCTCTGCCACGTTTGTGCGCCGATGTCGGTACCGCAGGGGTCGCGGGTGATTCCGCCGCTCGGGACGTTCCGTAGCCAGTGGAAGTAAGCGGAGGCTGCGTTCGGGACGCTGCCTACGAGTGGCGGGCCTGCGCCGGAACAGGTGGGGTAGAACTTGGTCGCGAAGAAGACGAATGTCCCGAAGGAGACCGCGAACAGGACGGCGAGGGCGAGTAGGAGCCGGCGGACGAAGAAACTGGCCATATTCGGTCAGGCTCGCGCGCCTGTCAGCGCGTATGCGTTTCTTTGCAGCAGGGTTTCAGCGTTTTGAGCGCGATCTGTCCGCCGTCCTGCGGGCTCTCACATGCCGCATCGGGTGCTCGCGTAGGCCGTGACTCGCCTGGGCGTCCAGACGACGTAGGCAAGCGGACGGTGGTGTTTGCCGATCTGCGCGGCGAGGGTCGCGCTTGTTGGTGTCCCGGCCTGGTCGCGAACGACGCGCAGCCTGAAGATGACCGGGCCCGCGAGATAGCAGCTGAAGTTTAAGCCGAGACCGCCGCCTCCCTTGAAGACTCCGGATGGTGGAAGCGCCGCGCGTGCGAGCGCGATCTTCTTGGTTGCGCGACAGGTGGTGTTGTCGAGGACGAGACCGCTGTGCGCCGTGTCGAACGCGAGGAGCTGGGTCGAGTCTCCGGTTCTTAGGCTCATCGTCGCGGGAAAGGAAGTGCCGGCTTGCGTCCCCGGCATCGTCGGACCGGCGATCAGGTTGAGGTACGGGACGCCCCCGTGAGCCTCGACCGCGCACTGCAAAGTCTGGTCGACGACCGTAGATCCGCGTGCGAACGCGAGCACCGCCGCGGATGTCCCGGCAGCGATCGTCGAGACCGCGAGAACCGCGCTCACGCGTCGCCAGCGGCGGGCGGCTCGGCGCTCGCGTGCTTGAATCGCCGCTGCTAGCCGGTCGTGGAAGTCAGGTGAGGCGGGCGGGGTAACGATCCGGAAGAGGCTGCCGCGCAGGCTAGTCATCGAGAGCGATCCCAAGTTTGGCAAAGGACTCGCGCAGTTGCGCGCGAGCTTGGCTCAGCCGCCAGGCAACCGTCCCGCGTGGAATCGCGAGCACACCCGCCGCGGTTTCGTAGTCGAAGCCGAACAGATCCACGAGCAGCACGACCGCGCGTTGGTCGGCTGCCAGCGTGCTCAGTGCACGGATCGCGACGAGTGAGTCCGCTGGCTCGGCGATGGCTACTGCTGCTGCTTCGTCGATCACTCCGGGCGTCTCGGGACGCCGCCGCTGCCTTCGGATCTCGTCGAGGCAGCAGCGGTAGACGATGCGGTACAGCCACGCCGATTCCTGGCGCTCGCTCTCGAACCGGGCCGGCAGTTTGCGATAGGCGCGAATGAATGCCTCCTGCAGGACATCGTCGATCCCGCCCTTGTCCGAGAGCATCGCGTAGGCGAGCCGTCGTAGCCTGGGCTCGTTCCGCTCGAGCAAGCCCCTGAATCTGTTCTCGGTCGATAACGCTTCGGCGGTCCGTGCGCGTTCGAACGCGACGTCACGCCGCTCGCCCATCCACGCAGTTCCAGCCACGGCTTCCATCACCGTACATAACGCCAACCGCGCCAAAATCGTTGGGACCGGCTCGCGCCAGGGACTGCAGCGAGGCTCATTTGACAGAAGGGAACGCCGGGTTTAGTCTGTCGCTGCGCAAGCGAAAGCGATCAGAGGATAGGCGATGAATCGATTGCCCGTCCTGCGGCAAACGCGACCAACTACTGGCTGCCGGGGCAGCGGATGCGGTACGCGTTGGAGTCGACGCTGATGCTTCAGGTCGTTGCGTCGGTTGCACGGTTGGCCGTCGGCTTGCTGCTCACGAACTCGGCGATTGCGAAGCTCCGCGCCCGAGCCGCGTTCTTCAGTGCGGTCGCTGGTTACAGCTTGGTCCCGGTGCGCCTCGCGCGGTCGATCGCCTTTGCTGTCCTTCTCGTGGAGGCTGTTACAGGCGGCTCGCTCCTTGCCGGCCTCGATCCGTTCGTCGTGTGCTCAGCAGCTGCTTGCCTACTTGTGCTGTTCGGTCTGGCTGTCTCCTGGGAGCTGGCGCATGGACGCAGGATCGAGTGCGGATGCATGGGCGCTGGTAGCGGAGAGATCTCCTGGCGCATCCCGATCCGAAACGTTCTGATCGCTGCCGTGATGGTGGCAAGTGCGGTGGCCGCCGGGAACATCGCGGCGGCGTCCTTCTTTGTCTTTCCTTCTCGTGCGCTTGTTGCCGAGTTTCTTGCGGCCGCAGCGCTTCTGGCGACGTACGCGATCGGCGTCGGCTATCGCGCGCTCTTGCTGCGTGCTCGCGCGCTCGAACGAATCCGGAAGGAGTTGTTGTTGCCATGACGCTTCCGTGGGTGATCACGTTCAGCGTCCAAACGGCGCTGCTTCTGATCGTCGCGGCCACACTACTCGGGCTAATGCGCCGCATCACCCCGCTGCTCGAGAGCTCAGGCGCAGACGTGTCGGGGACCATGGCTCGCGGTCCCGGAGGACTAGAGCCCGGTGAGACGGTTGGCCCGTTCACGGCGCTCGATCTTTCAGGGAATCCCGTCACTTTGGATGGCGTGCGAAAAAGCGGCGACGTGTTGCTTTTGCTCCGAGCTGCTTGCGGCCCGTGTGAGCACCTGCTCGAGTCGCTTGATCCAGCAAGCGACCGCGAAGTGATGGACCGCGTGCTCGCCGTCGTCTCCGATCCTGCGGAGGCCGAGCTGATGGGTCTCTCAGCCCGGGGGATCCGCGTCGTCGTGCAGCAGAAGAACGCCGTCTTCGACGCCCTCGCGACCCGCGCGACGCCGTTCGCGTTCGTAATCGGCAGGGACGGCCGTATCGCGGGGAAACGAATCCCAACGTCGGCCGACGATCTGCGCGCGCTACTCGTACTCACGCGCGAGCGACAACACGAGAACGGAGGTGAGCGATCGAGTAGACCAACCGAGCCCGCACAAGCCCAGTAGAGAAAGGAGTATCTCGGTGGACCAACTCGCCGAAAACAAAGCAAGTCGGAAACGGTTTCTACGCCAGGCGGGGCTCTCGCTTGCCGCCGGCGTCGGCGGATCCGCCATCCTCAGCAAGTCAGCGATGGCAAGCACAACCGGCGCACACGTCAGTGTCGGTTACGCCGCCATCAACCCCAACATCCCGAGGCCGAAACCAATTCGGCCGGACAGCCTGCTGTGCTGCCCGAACAACACGAACTGCGTCGGTACCTGCCCGCCCGGTGACCTGATCTTCTACTGCGACTGTCCGGGCGCCCCGTACTGCGTATGTCATGAAGGGACCAGCTGCTACCTCGCCCTCTGCTAGGAGCAGCTTGGCGAGTAGCCAATTCAGCAAGCAACCAGGTCTGACCCTAAACCGGCCCGCGCACGCTGATCGCCGAGCAGCGTGCGCGGGTTGGCGCACTCCTTCTCGTAATCCGGAAGGTTCGACATTGGAAGTACGTCCGGCCCAGACGTCATGGAGTCTTTCTCGCAGGTCACGACGGGAGAGACTTGCGCAGATTGTGGGTTTTAGTGAAGCGGTAGCCCGTCATAGAGGCTGTTGGTCGCCCCTCTATCTGTTCCCAGGCGTTAGAGGAATCCTCTCGACTTTGAGGGCTCGCAGGTAGTGGGTCTCGACGAAGCGGTAGGCGATCGCAGATGTCTGTTCAAATCCTGCCCCCGCTACTTTCGAAGGCCCCGGAAACGGGGCCTTCTTCCGTTCTCGGCGCCGAGCTACTTTGGGCTTGCCTTGATCTCGGGTTCTGGACGCCTCGCGACGCTCGTCGTTCTC
>JANWIR010000051.1 GCA_025449805.1 Acidimicrobiales bacterium
CCCAAGGTCTTTATTCCGCTGACGAAGCTCTGTCGGGATCGCTGCGGATACTGCACGTTCGCCCAGGCACCCGCGCGGCTGACGTCGCCCTACCTGGGTCTCGAGGAGGTCATGGCAATTGCCGAGTCGGGGGCTAAAGCGGGCTGCGCGGAAGCACTCTTTACCCTCGGCGAACGGCCCGAACTGCGCTACGACGAGGCGGCGCGCTGGCTGGCGGCACGGGGCTATCGCAGCACGGTGGACTACGTGGCCAACGCCGCGCAGATGGTTCTTGAGGGCACTGGCCTACTCCCCCACGTCAACGCGGGTGCGCTCTATCGACACGAACTCGAACAACTTCGCGGCGTGAGCGCGTCGCAGGGGATGATGCTCGAAGCGCTGGCCAATCTCGAAGCCCATCGACTGGCGCCCGATAAGACGCCCGAACGTCGTCTGGCGACACTCGAAATGGCCGGCGATCTGCGCATTCCCTTCACGACGGGACTCCTCGTCGGCATCGGTGAAACCCGCGAAGAACGATTGGCGACCCTGGCGGCCATCGTCGAGGCGCACGAGCGCTACGGCCACGTTCAAGAGGTAATTATTCAGAACTTCCTCCCCAAGCCGCGCACCGCCATGGCGCACGAGCCCGCCGCGAGCGACGAGGAGTTTCACTGGACGATTGCCGCCGCGCGACTGATGCTGCCGGACGACGTTCACCTTCAGGCACCGCCGAATCTCAGCGACCGCCCCGTTGAATTGGTTCGTTTTGGCATCGACGATCTCGGTGGCATTTCCCCAGTCACCATTGACCACGTCAATCCCGAACGCGCCTGGCCGGGCGTCGCGACTCTCGAAACGGTGCTCGACGACGTGGGTTTTACCCTGGTTCCCCGACTGACGGCGTACCCCAAGTACGCCCAAGCGAACAGCCCCTACCTTGATGACGCGGTGCGGCCCTACGTCCTGGCGCAGTCCGACGCCACGTGGTTGGCGCGTCACGACGCGTGGGCTTCGGGGGGCGACGTCGAGCCCCCCGCTCCCCCTCGATTAACTCGACGTTCGAGTGAGGTCGCCCACGTACTTGACCGTTACGCACCCGGGTACGCCCTGTCGCGTGAGGAACTCCTGACCTTGTTTAGGGCGCGCGACGGTGACTTCAACGCGGTTGTCGAGCGGGCCGATCAGGTACGACGCGACCTCGTCGGTGACGACGTGTCTTTCGTCATCAATCGCAACATCAACTACACAAACGTGTGTACGTTCAAGTGTCGATTCTGCGCGTTCTCCAAGGGGCCGCTTTCACTGAATCTACGTGGCGACCCCTACCTCTTGACCTTGGACGAAGTCTCGGAGCGCGTTCGCGAAGCCGAAGCGCGCGGCGCGACCGAAGTCTGCCTCCAGGGCGGCATTCACCCGAATTTCGATGGTGAGTACTACGTCGACGTCATCGCCGCAGTGCGCGCGGGTTCGCCGTCAATGCACATCCACGCCTTCAGTGCGCTCGAGGTCTTTGAGGGCGCCCGACGCTCTGGTCAGGACCTCGCCACCTATCTGACGCGACTAAAGGACGCGGGTTTAAAGACCTTACCGGGCACCGCCGCAGAAATTCTGGACGACGAGGTACGCGCAATTCTCTGCCCGGACAAAATCAATTCCGACCAGTGGCTCGAGGTTCACCGCACCGCGCACGAGGTGGGTCTTCGCTCCAACATCACCATTATGTTTGGCGCCATCGAAACACCCGAGAGTTGGGTGACGCACCTGACGCGTACGCGCGATCTGCAACTCGAGACCGGCGGGTTTACCGAGTTCGTGCCGCTGCCGTTCGTGCACATGGCAACGCCGCTGTTCTTGCGCGGGCGCGCGCGACGTGGCCCTACCTTCCGCGAAGCGGTTTTGATGCACGCCGTGGCGCGTCTGCACTACGCCACGGTGATCGACAACATCCAGGTCAGCTGGGTGAAGATGGGCGTTGAGGGTTCGCGGCGGATTTTGGGTGCTGGCGCCAACGACCTCGGGGGCACGTTGATGGACGAAAACATTTCGCGTGCCGCCGGCGCGACGCACGGTCAGGCCATGGACGTTGACGCCCTACGAGGAATCGTCGAACCCCTGGGACGTCCGCTGGTGCAACGTGGCACGTTGTACCAGCGCGTGTCGTAATTCGCCGTGACCGGGGCCCACGAACGCGCAATTAACCAACTCCTGGAGTCCTTCGACGACCCTGCGCGTCGTGACGTCGTGCGCGAAATGCTCGAAAGCGTTGCGAACGTGGGGCCCTCGGCTGCGTCAACCAATGACCTCGAGGTCGCGGCCACCGCGCTCAATGAGATCCTCGACGCGGCCGAGCTGTTTGGTCGCTTCGAGTCACGGCGCAAGCTCGCGGTCTTTGGCTCCGCCCGCACTGCGGTCGACAGCCCGCTCTACGCGATGGCGCAAGAGTTCTCGCGCGCGATGGCTGCCCGGGGATGGATGACGGTTTCGGGCGCCGGACCCGGCATTATGGAGGCGTCGGCCAAGGGAGCGGGACTCGAGAACACGCTCGGCGTCAACATTGACCTGCCCTTCGAGCAAGGTGCCAATCCCTACATCGACGTCGAGAGTCGCCTCGTGGCGATGAAGTACTTCTTCACCCGAAAGGTGGCGATGACGCGTCCCTCGAACGCCTTCGTCATCTTCCCCGGCGGACTCGGCACGATGGATGAGGTCTTTGAAGTCTTAACCCTCCTCCACACCGGGAAGACCACGCCGGCGCCCGTGGTGCTCATGGACGTCCCCGGTGGCACGTTCTGGCAACGCTGGCGCGCGTTCTTGGACGACGAGGTAGTGGCTGGGAACTACGTCGACGCCGACGGGGTGAATTTGACGCGAACCTTTAGCAACGTCGCTGACGGGGTCGAGGAGATTGAGCGTTTCTATTCGAACTACCAAGGTTTCGCTCTCGCCGACTATCGCGCCACCTTGCGACTACACCGTCCACCCACGACCGAACAACTAGCCGCGCTAGGGCGGCGATTCCCCGCGTTCGATGAGGGTGCGGGCATGCGAGTGAACAACGAGCAGTCGTTGGAATTCGACTTTGACGGGCGCCGCTACGCGAGCCTTCGTCAACTGATCGACGTCGTCAACACCTACTAGTCGTCACCCCCGTGGCGAAGGAGGTGTTCGGCCTTTTGCAAACTCCGGCGAACCTTGGCCAAGCGTCGTTCGAGTTCGCGAGCGGCCTCGGCGTTCTCGCCGCGCATCTGGGAGCGCACCGCGTCAAAGACCGCGTCCGTGACCCGCGCCTCGAGCGTCGCGACGTCGTCGGCCAGTCGCTCGAGATCACTCACTGCGCGAGACTCCTCACGTCGAGCTGATGATCGGCGTAGCGTTGGCGCAGCACCTTCTTGTCAAATTTGCCCACGCTCGTCTTGGGAATCGCCTCAACGAAGGCCCAAGCGTCGGGTAGCCACCACTTGGCAACTCGTTGGGCCAGAAAGTCACGAAGCTCCTCGGCCGTGGCCGTTGCGTCGGGACGTAACACGACGCAGCAAAGAGGTCGCTCCTGCCACTTCTCGTCAGGAATGGCGATGACCGCGGCTTCAAAGACCGCGGGATGGGCCATGACGGTGGACTCCAACTCAACGGAAGAGATCCATTCGCCACCGGACTTGATGACGTCCTTGGTGCGGTCACTGATGACCATGAAGCCTTGGCTGTCGAGTGAACCAATGTCGCCCGTGCGCAACCAGCCGTCGTGAAACTTCTCGGGATCGTCCACGCCGTAGTAGGCACCGGTGATCCAAGGGCCACGGATTTCGAATTCGCCAACACTCTTACCGTCGTTGGCCATGACCGAACCGTCTTCGGCGCACACGCGCATCTCCACACCGGCTACGACCCGACCCGCCTTGACGCGGTAGTCGATTTCCTGGTCCTTCGGTGTGCCCGCGGGAGGAATCGAAACCGCCGCGAGGGGCGAGGTCTCGGTCATTCCCCAGCCCTGGATGAGGTCAATGCCGAATCGATCGCGGAAGGCCTCAATCATGTAGCGCGGGAGCGCCGAGCCACCCACGAGAATGCCACGCAGACTCGAGAGGTCGACCTCTTCGGTTCCGGCGTCAATCGCGCGCAACACGTCGTTCCAGATGGTGGGCACGCCCAAAGAAATCGTGGGGCGAAGTTCGCGGACCATCTTCAAAATTGGCTCGCCCTGTAAGAACATTTGGGGCATGATCAACTCCATACCCGCGAACATGGCGGTAAAAGCGGCGCCCCAAGCGTTCACGTGGAACATGGGCACGATCAAGAGACAGCGATCGCGCTCGCAGAGTCCAATGGAGTTGGCGGTCATCGAGGCCATGGAGTGCAACCAGGTCGAACGGTGCGAGTACACGACGCCCTTGGGATTACCCGTTGTTCCCGAGGTGTAACACATGATGGCCGCGTCGCGTTCGTCAAGTAGGGGCCACTCGAAACCGGGGCGCTCAGCACCCAGCAGCGTCTCGTAGTCCAGGGTCTCACCCAGGGCCGCGGCGTCGCCCGTGCCGGCAACGATGATGGTTTCCACGGTGGTGAGCTGGTCGCGTACCTTCGCCAGTAAGGGAATCAGACTGGCGTCGACGATCAGCACCTTGTCCTCGGCGTGGTTGATGACGTAACTGAGCTGTTCGGGAAAGAGACGAATGTTCAGCGTGTGCAGTACCGCGCCCATCGAGGGAATCGCGTAGTAGGCCTCCATGTGACGCTGGTTATTCCACATGAAGGTTCCTACCCGCTCGCCGCGCTTGACGCCGAGGCGTTGCAGGGCTGCGGCCAAGCGTTCCGCCCGCTTGGATACTTCAAAGTAGGTGGCGACCTCAACGCCGTCGGGGGTGACCGTGAAGATCTTCTTGTCGGCGTAGACGAACTCGCCGTGTCGAAGTATTCCGCTGATAAGAAGCGGCGAGTCCTGCATAGTGCTCTTCACGATTCCCCCTTCGTGGTGCTGGTGCTGCGTTCGATGCTACCGGCGTCTCACCAGGAGACTTCGTAGGGGGAGACTGGCGCGGGTAACGTCGTCGTCTCGCCGCGCAGGTGTGCGTCGACCGCGGCGGCGCAGCTACGCCCCTCGGCAATCGCCCAGACAATCAAACTCTGACCCCGCACCGCGTCTCCGCAGGCGAACACGGGCGTCTCACCGGGGTAGCTCGCTAGGCGCCACTGATCATTCACCGCGAGCGACGAACGGGCGGTGACGTAAGGCGCGCCGTCGAGTTCCAGGCCGGCGAGTTCCGGCCCGAGGAAGCCCGCCGCGATCAAAACTAGGTCGGCCGGTAGCTCGACGAGTTGATCGTTCGCGTGATCACGCAGTTTGATCGACCGTACGTGATCGTCACCGAGGAAGGCGAGCGTCTCGGTAGAGAACTGTCGCTGGCCACCTTCTTCGTGCGCCGAGGTCGTCTTAAACAATCGCGCCATCGTGGGCCAAGGTTGATCGGCCGGACGCTCGTCCGGAGGACGGTCCATGATCTCAATTTGGTGCACGCTGAGCGCCCCTTGGCGGTGTGCGGTGCCCAAACAGTCGGCACCAGTGTCGCCGCCACCGAGAATGACCACGTGCTGACCAGCCGCGTTTATTGGTGAGGTCTCGTGAGCGTTCACCGCACGATTCGATGCCTCGAGATAGGTCATCGCCGGGTAGACGCCGCCCAAGTCGGCTCCCGGCACGGGGATGAGTCGCGGGCGCGTGGCGCCTAACGCGAGGATGACCGCGTCGTGATTGCGTTGCAGATCGCGCAACGGCGTGCCGCCCGCGCCAATAGTGACGTTCGTGTAGAACTTGATGCCCGACGCTCGCATAACGTCTAAGCGGCGGTCAAGTATCCGCTTTTCCATCTTGAACTCCGGGATTCCGTAGCGCAAGAGCCCACCAATCTGGTCACTTCGTTCGTACACCGACACCGCGTGACCCACGCTGCGCAGTTGCGCCGCGACGGCGAGACCGGCCGGACCCGAGCCGACGACGGCGACGCGTCGACCGCTCTCGGGGGCACTGACGGCACTCACCGCCAGGCCGAGGGCGAAGGCGTGCTCCGCGACTTCGTATTCCAGACGCTCGATGGTCACCGCCTGGGCGGAAATGGCCAAGACGCAGGCCGACTCACAGGGCGCGGGACAGAGGCGTCCGGTGAATTCGGGAAAGTTGTTGGTCGCGAAGAGTTGACTCGCGGCCCGCTCCCACTGATGCTTAAAGACCCCATCATTAAAGACCGGAATGCGGTTACCGAGCGGGCATCCCTGCATGCAAAACGGAATGCCGCAGTCCATGCAACGGGCACCTTGTTGGCTGAGCTCGTCGTCACTTTGGGGTTCGTAGACCTCGCGCCAGTCGCGCAGCCGCACCGGAACGGGGCGATAGCGAGGTCCGGAACGGTCAAACTCGAGGAAGCCGGTGACCTTACCCATTGCGCTGCTCGTCACGGGCTCGCTGATACTCCGAGGTCTCGACACGCACAAAGTTCATGCGCTCTTCTCGCCAGTGCTCGATCACGCGTTGCGCAACCGGCGAACCGGTTTCGGCGTGGAAACGCTGGAGAAGGGTGTGGAGTAGTTCGTCGTCACTGAGCTCAAGGGGATCGATTTCGTAGACGCCGGCGCTGAGGTGATCGTGAATTCGATTGTCGGGGTCGTAGAGGTAAATCGTGCCGCCGCTCATGCCCGCGGCGAGGTTGCGACCGACGTTGCCGAGGATTACCACCACACCACCAGTCATGTACTCGCCGGCGTGGTCACCCGCGCCCTCCACGACAATGGTGGCCCCGGAGTTGCGAACGCCACAGCGTTCACCGACCACACCACGGATAAAGATTTCACCACTAGTTGCGCCATAGCCAATGACGTTGCCGGCGATGACGTTGTCGTCACTCGCGAACGTGGCGGTGGCCGGGGGGCGCACGATGACGCGCCCGCCGGAGAGCCCCTTACCCGCGTAGTCGTTGGCGTCGCCTTCGAGTCGCAGAGTGAGTCCCTTTGGAATAAAGGCGCCCAGACTCTGCCCCGACGATCCGGTGAGTTCGACAACGACGTGATCGTCGGGCAGGGTGCGTCGCCCGAGTGCTCGAGTAATCGCCGAACCCGTCAGCGTCCCTACGGCGCGGTTGACGTTTTGGACATCGAGTCGGAAGGTCGCGGGTGTGCCTTGCGTGGCGGCCGTGACGGCGTCGGAGAGAAAGCGCCAGTCGAGCGCTTGATCGAGACCATGGTCCTGCTTGATACTTTGACGCCGCTGATCCGGTGGAACGCTGACCAAGAGCGCCGAAAGGTCGAGGTCACTGTCGCGCACGTGGTGTTCGCGAACGTGAAGCCGAGACGCGTCACCAATGAGTTCGTCAATGGTCCGCACCCCTAGGGCGGCGAGGTACTCGCGCACCTCTTCAGCAATGAATTCAAAGAAATTCTCGACGAACTCTGGTCGACCAGTGAAGCGCTCGCGCAGTCGAGGATTCTGCGTCGCGATACCCACGGGACAGGTGTCCAGGTGACAGACGCGCATCATGATGCAGCCTTCGACCACCAAGGGGGCGGACGCGAAACCAAATTCCTCCGCGCCCAAGAGTGCCGCGATGATAACGTCTCGCCCGGTCTTGAGCTGGCCGTCGACCTGCAAAACGACGCGACTGCGCAGACCATTCGCGGCCAGCGTTTGGTGTGCTTCGGCGAGGCCGAGTTCCCAAGGCGTACCGGCGTGCTTGAGCGACGTCAGAGGCGCAGCCCCAGTACCGCCGTCGTGACCCGAAATCAAGATCACGTCAGCGTGGGCCTTGGCGACACCCGCGGCGATGGTGCCCACGCCTTGTTCGCTCACCAACTTCACGTGAACGCGCGCCTGGTCATTCGCGTTCTTCAGGTCGTAGATGAGCTGCGCTAAGTCCTCAATTGAGTAAATGTCGTGGTGGGGCGGAGGTGAAATCAAGCCGACCCCGGGGGTTGAGTGACGCGTCGTCGCAATCCACGGGTAGACCTTGGAGCCCGGGAGCTGACCACCCTCCCCCGGCTTAGCGCCTTGGGCCATCTTAATCTGAAGGTCGTCGGCGTTGACGAGGTACTCACTCGTGACCCCGAAGCGTCCCGACGCGACCTGTTTGATGGCACTGCGTCGGTTAAATCGCGGGTCGGCGGTGTCGAAGCGATCCGCGTCCTCGCCACCTTCGCCGGTATTTGACTTACCACCCAAACGGTTCATCGCGATGGCCAACGTCGTGTGCGCCTCTTCGGAGATTGAACCATAGGACATCGCCCCCGTCGAGAAGCGCTTGACGATCGAGGCCACACTCTCGACGTCGTCGAGCGCCAGAGGCGCGCGCGCGGGCGCTATTTCGAGCAGGGACCGCAGCGTCAACGAGGCGTCAGCCTGTTCGTCGACCATCCGGGTGTACTCCTTAAAGATGTCGTAGCGCTTCTCGCGCGTGGCGTGCTGGAGCTTTTGCACGGTGCGAGGGTTAAACAGGTGCAACTCACCGTCGCGACGCCACTGGTACTCGCCACGGTTGGTCAGTTGCACGCGATCGACCGACGGCGGTCCGTAGGCTTCGTTGTGCCAACGCACCACGTCGTCCGCAACGCGCTCGAGCGTCGCACCACCGATTCGTGAGTGAAAGCCCGGAAAGTAGCGACTGAGTACGTCGTCGGAGAGTCCGACGGCTTCGAAGAGTTGTGAGCCGACGTAACTCGCGACCGTGCTGACGCCCATTTTGGACATGATCTTGACGAGACCTTTGTTGAGGGACTTCCCGTACTGGTAGCGCGCCGCAAAGGCGTCGAGCTCGCTCAATTCCCCCGCTTCGACCAGTGCGTCGATGGACTCGTACGCCATGTACGGACACACGGCTGACGCGCCAAAGCCCA
>JANWIR010000052.1 GCA_025449805.1 Acidimicrobiales bacterium
AGAAGTGGCTCGAAGTTCTCCAAGTACGAGCTGTTCCGCAGGGAGCCGAGCCTTCGTACGGCACTTGCCTGCGAAGTCATCTTCAAGGTTTCGATACACAGGCTCTTTGCCGGGGTCTTCGAGGCCGCACAACTGTCCAGCACCCGGCACGCGAAGCAGCTTCTCGGCGAGCTGGAGAAGAGTGGAGTGCAGCACGCAAATCGGAAGATGGACGTCTTGCGCTCGCTTGCCAATTCCCGTCGCAAATCAAGCAACACGCGAGGTTATGCGTAATGGACGTTCTGCCCATCGCGTTCTCGCGATTGATCCGACCACGCGCGGCTTTGCGTTCGCGTTGGTCGAGCGGGACAGGGTCACGGATCGTGGCGAGAGAAAGTGTCCCGGTCGTGGTCGGAACAGGAGATGCGCGACCCGGGTCGCGAGTCTGATTCGCATGCATCGGCCGCACGTGCTGGTCCTGGAACAGTGCCGCGCTCCGGGGTCTCGGCGTTGTGAGCGGGTCCGACGACTGCTCCGGTCGCTCAAATCGGTCGCGCTGCGGCACGGGATTTCGGTGGAGCTGCTCTCGCCGCGCCACGTGCGCGAGGCATGCACCGGCAATCCACGCGCTACCAAGCACGATGTGGCCGTGGCGCTTGCCGAACGCATTCCGCAGCTGCGTGATCGAGTGCCCCCCAAGCGGAAACCATGGATGACTGAGCATTCCCGGATGCACGTGTTTGACGCAGTGGCCCTGGCGCTTACGTCATTGGATCAACGAAAGAACCCGCGACCGAAACAGACCTAGAAAGCGCAAAACCCTCTCGCCTGCCAGTCGTGTCTCGTGCCTTCGGGCTCGTCACCCGGATCGCGACTTAACCCCACGGCTGGCAGACGAGAGGGCATCCCGCCCTCTGTCGCACCTCGACAACCTAAACGAAGGAGGCACATCGTGCAAGGACTCATGCTTCATCGCGGCGCCGAGCTGATCGGTCGCCAGGATCTCCGAGAACTGGAAACACCGGCTCCAACGGAGACCCACAAGCCCATCCCTCACGCGGAACTCGTCGAATCGATCATCGAGAGCCTCAGCTACCGACAGCTCCGGGTGGTCCGAGACGAGTACGCCGTCACGCCGGACGGCATGCGGCTCTTCGGGTTCATACAGGTGAACGTCGAAGAGAACGGCATCCAGCTCGCGATCGGCGTCCGGAACTCCCACGACAAGAGCTTCTCGCTCGGGCTCGTGGCCGGCTACCGGGTCTTCGTCTGCGACAACCTGGCGTTCCACGGCGCGTTCGCCGCGATCACGAACAGGAAGCACTCGAAGAACCTCGACCTCGTGGAGGTCGTAGGCGTGGGCGTCGACCGCGTCCAGCGGCACTTCCAGAAGACACTTATCGACGTGAACGCCTGGCGCGGGTTTGAACTGCCAGACGTCCGCGCGAAGGCGATCATCTACGACGCGTTCATCGGCCGCGGCATCGACGCGCCGCAGCACCTCAGCAAGATCGTTCACCGGAACTACTTCACGCCGAACCTCCCGGCCTTCGAGCCGCGCAACATGTGGTCCCTTTCGAACGCGTTCACCGGCGCGTTCAAGGAACTCGAACCCGTCCGCCAGATGGAAGCGACCGCGTCGCTGCAGCCGTTCCTCGCTCAGTACAACTGACACCCGAGGCCCGCGAAGGCGCAGGGGCGCTTCGTGCGCGCCTAATGTCGATCGAAACGCCACGCCGATCCCGGCCTCTCCAATCGAACGGAGGTGCACCACGCGCTACGACCTGATGGTCTTCATCGAGTCGAACGTCGAGCCGCACGTCTTCCTCGGCGCCATCGTCGCGATTCTCGAGAAGGAGGCAAACGTCCGCGTGCAGCACGTCGTCGCTCTCTGCGACGGCGAAGAAGTCGCTCGTTTCATTCCGTACCCACGAGAAGGAGAAGAGGAGAAATGACCATCAAGATCACACCGAATGATCGGGGCAATCCATCGGGGAAGCTCGGCGACGCGGAACTCCACTTTTCGGAGGGACCGCTTGAAGGCCTAAAGCTGATCGGCTTCGGAATCTGGGAACAGAGGCGGGGCGCTGGACGCCGCAATGTCACGTTCCCGGCACGTCAGTACGCCGTAAACGGCGAGCGGAGATCCTTCGCGCTCCTGAGGCCGATCGTCGACACGAGCGCGCAGCAGAAGATCCGCGAACTCATTCTGGACGCTTACGCGGAGTGGGAGGCGCAGACGGCGGTCCAGAGCTAGTCCAAGTAAGTCCCGGCCATCGCCGGGCATCCCGCCATCATTGTGGCGGGATTTTTTTGCCGCCGCTCGTTGCGCAACGGTCACTCGCTCTGGTTGTCTTGAGTGTCAGGGCGGCTGGAGACCGCTCGTCGCGGGAGTCGTCGGCAGGAGTCAACGTAGGTTTGACAGAACGACCTTTTCCTGGTTGTGTTAGAGCAGTTCCCGCCAAGTAATTCCGCGCTAGAGGAGCCGCCATCCCTCGATGCACGACCCACAGCTCGGCGGCTCCGTGAAGCCGATTCATCCAAACATCTCGGTTCACTAAGGAAACGGAGGAGAGATGAAAGTTGTGTTCCTGTCCCCTGTACATCCTGCACCAGGGAAGCTGGCAGACGTCGAGGTTCACTTCACGGCTGGCCCATTGGCCGGCATGAAGCTACTCGGTGCTGCAATTTGGGAGGCTCGTGAAGGAGGGGGTGGTCGTAACGTCACGTTTCCGTCGCGGCAGTACGGCGTTGGCGGCGGGAAACGGTCTTTCACGCTACTTCGGCCCATCGGAGACCCGACAGCGCAGGAGCGCGTTCGCGAGCTCATGCTCAGGGCCTTCGAGGACTACGAGAAGACCTCGCTGGCCAAAGCGTAGTCGATTGGTAAGAGATCAAAGCCCGGACTTCGCCGGGCGCCCCCGCCACTTTCGTGGCGGGATTTCTTTTTAGAGGCCTCGCGGATAAGAAAAGAGAGCCGCACTTAACAGCAGGTTTCGTCTTCCAGCCGCATCAGCCAGAAAATCCGAGACCTTTCTTCACGCGCTCCGCATTGCCGTGGCTGAGCATGTCGACCCAATCCTTAAAATTGCTGTTCGCCGCGACGAATGCGTTCCAGTCGTCGGCGATCTTGTCTTCGTTGAAAAGATCGCGCGGATCCATTGTCGTGCCGCTCGCCTTGAACATCGCGTCGATCGAATCGAATTTCGTGTGCGCCTTCATGAACTCCGGCGGCAGAAATTCGTTCAACGACACGGACCTCGGTGTCGTGAGTTCCTGGGCCCGCCGCTTCAGCTCTTCGATGTTCCGCTGAAAGTCGTCCATGCCGTCGATTTTGAACTCCATCCTCTTCTCCAACTACGGCCGCGCGGCCGGTTCGAAATGCGTCTCATTCTCCAGGCAGACCCAGCCCGGTTCCCACTCGAGCATCGCGTACGACTGCCCCGGCCGATCGCGCAACATCTCGCCTTCGATCTTCGAGCGCCCCTTCGTCGTGTGGACCATGGCGCCGTTGCAGCCTTTGACCGAGCAGACCTTCACCGGCCGCATGCCCCACCCGAGCACTTCGACGTGCAACGGGTTCGTGTCGCACATCCAGACCTTCAGCCGGCCGGTTGTCGGGAACGGCTGCCCGGACCCGATCTGCTGCGGAATCGATGACGCCGCTGGTCGGCGTTCGCGGAGGATCATCTCGCCCCGGCAACCGATCGTCGTGCAGCGCTGTTTGTCGCCGACCTCAGCCATTAGCCGCGGCTCCTTCCTGGATAGCGAACCTCCATTTTACCGCCGAGCTGGACGCGCTGCCGATCATCGCGATCCGAATACCAGGAGCTCCAGGATGTCGTACGCGCCGCGCAGTAGCAGCGCGATCAGCAGCAGCTCGACGATCTTGCGGTGGAAGCGCGAGTAGAAATCGTTATGGCGGGCCATGGCACACGCATCCCTACGCCCCAAGTGGATGGTGTGTTGTTCATCAACGCAACCTCTAGGACGCGGGAACCGTTCGCCGGAAGCTCTGTCTGCGCGTCGGAACGCTTGGGGTCATTCCGAGAGGCGCAAACCCATGCCATGTCATGGGTCCGCTGCGTCCACTCGCTTCGGCGACTCCAGCGTACGATCGACGGTCGGCTGCGATCAAGGACTCGCTGGGGGCGATTTGAGGGTCCATCTCGGCAAAGCGTAGAATCGAGCGGATTCTGCGGAAGGGTGTGGTGGCCGGTTCACTCGGGATTTTCAGAAAACGGCCATTTTCGCGATGAACGTGTCAAGCGCAAAAAGACCGAATCCCTCTCCCTCCGCCACTATTTCACACCTGATTTCATTGATTTTAGCCGCTCATCAATAGTTCATCGTTCCAATTTCGTCCCTCTCGTGCCACCATGGGGCGTGCTCCAGATTTACCGGAGGCATTACTCGCCCTGCCCGCACCGATCCCGCCGCTACCGCCGCTGCAAGTGTCCGATCTGGGTGCAGGGGACGCTCGGCGGCGAGTGGATCAAGAAGTCGCTCGACTTGCGTTCGTGGGAGGCTGCGCAGGACGCCGTGCGGGGGTGGGAAGCATCGGGCCAAATCGGTGTGGTTCGTGCCGAAGCGCCACCGCTGTCTGACGCCATCGAGCGGTACCTCGCGGATTGCGAGGCCCGTGGGCTGAAGGAATCGTCGCTCAAGAAGTACCGGCAGTTTCTCCGCGGCCGGCTGGTGCCGTGGTGCGAGAAGACCGGCCGCCGGAGACTCAGGCAGCTCGACGTCCAGGCGCTTCGCGAGTTTCGTGAGTCCTGGGCATATGCGCCGACGACGCAGGCCAAGACGTTGGAGGCTTTGCGCGCATTCTTCAGATTCGCCGCGGATGCCGGCTGGATCGCGTCGAATCCAGCGAGAGCGCTCAAGCCTCCCAGGCTCGCCCCCAAGCCGACTCTCCCGTTCTCCGAGGCAGAGATCCAGAAGCTCTTCGATGCCTGCAGCCGCTTCAAGGGCAACGGCGACCGTCTCTATGCGTTGATCCTGCTCCTCCGCCACTCTGGACTCCGGATCTCCGACGCCGTGGCCCTGACAAGGGATCGCTTGGTCGGCGACAAGGTGTTCCTCTACACGCAGAAGACAGGTGTGCCGGTTTCCGTGCCGCTGCCCAAAAAGGTCACCGCGGCCCTGCGCCA
>JANWIR010000053.1 GCA_025449805.1 Acidimicrobiales bacterium
AACACGCAGCGCGTCGGGCACGGCGAGCGAGAGCCCCCCTAAGTGTCCACGGGTCGCCATCGAGCGAATAAAAACGGCCGCGTTCGTCGCGTGATCTTGCATCCGAATCCGGTCACCCAAAATGGCCCCGCCGGTAAAGGGCGAGCTTGGATCAACGCAGAGCACGCCCAGTTGGTCAATCGCCGTCGACCCGACGTGGCCGCGATCGAGCAGCGCGGTGATGAGCCGGTCGGTCAACGTTGACTTGCCGGCCCCCGGAGGACCGGTGAGTCCCACCACGTAGGGCGGGGCGCTGGCGTAGGCGACGGCCACGCTCTCGCGTTGACGAGTCCCCCCCGACTCCACGTAGGTCACCAGGCGCGCTAACGCGCCGCGCGAACCCTCCCTCGCCTGGGCGAAAAGCGTGGCCGGTTCGCGCGCGATCACGCGACCCGCTCGACGTTGGCGCCCAGGTCGCGCAGGCGAGCCGCGAAGTGGTCGTAGCCACGATCGAGGTGCTCGAGACCCGACACGGTCGTGGCACCCTCGGCCACGAGGCCGGCCAAGACGAGGGCCGCGCCGGCTCGAATATCGGTCGCGCGCACCGACGTACCGACCAAACCGGCGACGCCGCGCACGACCGCGTGGTGTCCCTCGGTCGTGATCGACGCGCCGAGTCGTAGGAGTTCATCCACGTAGCGAAAGCGGCCGACGAAGAGATTCTCGGTGACGACCGAGACCCCCTCGGCGATCGACAAGGTCGCCGTGAGCAGGGGCTTGTAGTCGGTGGCGACGCCGGGGTAGGGCAACGTCGCCACGTCACAGGCACGCAGACGCGCGGGTCCCTGCACCGCCACGCCGTCACCCGAGGTGTCGACCGCGGCACCCATCGCGCTCAGCTTGCGCAGCAGCATCTCCATGTGCTCGGCGCGCGCGTCGAGCACCCGCACTCGCCCGCCCGTGATGAGGCCGGCCGCCAGGTAGGTCGCACTCACGACGCGGTCGCTCACCACGTCGTGGGTCGTGGCGCTGAGTTCGGTGACGCCGTCAATCGTGAGGCGCGACGTACCGAGTCCTTCGATGCGCGCGCCCATCGCCACGAGTTGGCGGCCCAAATCCTCGACCTCGGGTTCGCGCGCCGCGTTATCGATGACGCTGCGACCTTCCGCGAGCACCGCGGCCATCATCAAGTTGTCGGTAGCGGTGTGACTGGGGTACTCGAGGGTGGTGCGCGTCGCGCGCAGCCGCGGGCGCGACACGGTCGCGTGAATTGACGTGCGGTCGTTGTGAAAGGCGGCCCCCATGGCGCTGAGACCATCGGTGTGAAAGTTGATGGGGCGTTGACCGAAGTCGTCGCCGCCCGGCAGCGCCATGTGCGCCTCGCCGCAGCGCGCGAGCAGTGGACCGAGTACGACGATGGACGCGCGCATGGCTTCGAAGAGGTGCGCCGGGGCGACCGGGTGGAGATCGTCGCGCGCCGGGACGTCAATGACGATCTCGTTCGCCGCCACCGCCGACACCGAGCAACCGAGCGCTTCGAGCAACTCGCTCATGACCGCCACGTCGGTAATTTCGGGCACGTTGCGCAGGCGGTGCGTACCGCTCGCGAGCAGGCAGGCGGCCATCTGTTTAAGCACGGCGTTCTTCGCCCCGAGGGCCACCACCTCGCCGGCGAGCGCGCCGACGGGCTTGATGACGAGAGAACTCACCCCCCAAGTATTGCCGCCCCGGGGCCCCTTCTCCTGATGAGGAGTGAAGCCCGGAGTACGCTGGATTCGTGCAACAACCGTCTCGGCCGGATCGCAATATTGCCCTCGAACTCATTCGCGTTACCGAGGCCGCGGCGATCGCGGCGGCCCGCTGGTCCGGTCGCGGCGACAAGAACGCCGCCGACGGCGCCGCGGTGGACGCCATGCGGTTCGTGCTCGGCGCGGTCGCCATGGACGGCGTGGTCGTGATCGGCGAGGGCGAAAAAGACCAAGCGCCCATGCTCTACAACGGCGAACGTATCGGCGACGGACGCGATCCGAAAGTGGACGTCGCGGTCGATCCCATCGACGGCACCACGCTGACCGCCATGGGTCGAAACGGCGCGGTCTCCGTGATCGCCCTCTCCGAGGCCGGCACAATGTTCGATCCCGGTCCCTGTTTCTACATGAAGAAGGTCGCGGTCGGTCCGCGCGGACGCGGCAGCGTTGACGTTAACGCCAGCGCCACCGACAATCTGAATGAACTCGCCAAGCGACTGAAGAAGCCGGTCCAGGAGTTGGGCGTCGTCATTTTGGATCGACCACGCCACGACGACTTGGTCGCCGAGGTTCGCGAGGCCGGCGCGCGCGTACTGTCGATCACCGACGGTGACGTGGCCGGCGCGATCGCGACCGGTTGGCCCAACTCGGGCGCCGACGTACTCTTCGGCATTGGTGGTACCCCCGAAGGCGTCATTGCCGCCGCGGCACTCAAGGGACTGGGTGGCGAGATCCAAGGCGTGCTCCACGCCACGTCACCCGAAGAGCGCGCGCGGGCCGAGGCCCTCGGTTACGACTTCACCAAAGTGCTCACGACTGACGACCTCGTGGCCAGCGACAACTGCTTCTTCTCCGCCACCGCCATCACCGACGGCGACTTCCTACGCGGTGTGCGCTTCCACGACTTTGGGGCGACTACCCAATCCTTGGTCGTGCGTTCGCGCTCGGGCACGGTGCGCACGATCGAGACGTTCCATCGCCACGACAAGCTCCAGGAGTTCACGACCGCGGGCTTTTAACGCCTTGTGCGCAGGCACACAAGGCGCCCCTTGCCCCGAGCGCGGGTCGGCCGTAATCTCGGGCGCAGGTCCGAGCATTTCGAGGGATCTGGGAAGGGGTCGAGATGCACGTAGCGAATCTCCTCGCCAGTAAGGGCCACGAGGTGGCCACGGTCGCACCGAGCCAGAGCGTGCGTGAGGCGGTGGCGCTCTTAAAGGAGCGCGGCATTGGCGCCCTCGTCGTCACGGGTCTGACCCCACCGCTGGTGGGCATCTTCTCCGAGCGCGACGTGGTGCGCGCCTTAGCGCGTCGAGGCGCGTCGGTGCTCGACGACACCGTCGGCGAATTGATGAGCACTGACGTGACGACGTGTGACGAGGCCACGCTGGTGAACGAGCTCATGACGACGATGACCGAACGGCGCATTCGTCACGTCCCGGTCGTCGATCACGGCGTCTTAACGGGCATCATCTCTATCGGCGACGTCGTCAAGGCTCGACTCGAAGAGCTCGAGCACGAAAAGAAGGACCTACTCGACTACGTCAGCGCCCGCTAGTTCGTCGCGCCGCGGCAGTTCACGACAGCAACACGCGGGCCGCGAACACGCAACCACGCGCCAGCCACGCTCGACCACGCAGTCACAGTCCGCGCAGCCGTACGCCACGACTAACTCAATTTCGTCGACTTCACGCCACCGAGGGCGAGTCGCAGTTCGGCGCGGGCGAGGGCCTGTTCGAACACCAGTTGCGCCCCAGTCTCGTGCGCGTCACCGCGGGCAATCCCCGCCAGTTGCGCCTCGGCCGCGTCCTTCGCCGCCTGCGCGCGCGCCACATCAATCTCGTCGGTTCGCTCGGCCACCCCGGCGAGGACGGTGGCGAGGGTCACGCCGGGCTCGTCGCCCGGGCCGACCTGAAAGTACCCACCGTGGACCGCGAAGTCGATCTCCCCTTCGGGCGTCTGCACCTTCACGAGTCCCGGCACGATGTCGCCAACGACTGGCGTGTGGTGGTCGAGGATCGTGAAGGCACCGGCCGACGAACGCGCCACCAACGCCGTCGCGAGTCCCGACCAGAGCGCCACCTCGGGCGAAACGATCTCTACGCGCAGCGCCATTAGTTCTTGCTCAACTCCGCGGCCTTGCGCTCCACGTCCGCCGCGCCACCGACGTTCAAGAACGCCTGCTCCGGGAAGTGGTCGAGGTCGCCCTTGACCAAGTGCTCGAAGGACTCGATGGTCTCGGCAACGGGCACGTTGATGCCGTCGATACCGGTGAAGATCTTCGAGACGAACATCGGTTGGGACAAGAAACGCTGAATCTTTCGCGCGCGGTCCACCGTAATGCGGTCGACCTCGGAGAGCTCGTCGAGACCCAAGATCGCGATGATGTCCTGGAGCTCCTTGTAGCGCTGGAGAATCTGCTGGACCTGACGGGCCACCGCGTAGTGACGGTCGCCGACGATCTCGGGCGCCAGGATGTTCGACGTCGACGTCAGTGGGTCAACGGCCGGGTAGATACCGAGCGCCGCGATCTGACGGCTGAGTTCGGTCGTGGCGTCGAGGTGGGTGAAGGTCGTAAACGGCGCCGGGTCGGTGTAGTCGTCCGCGGGCACGTAGACGGCCTGCAGCGAGGTGATCGAGTGGCCGCGCGTCGAGGTGATGCGCTCTTGGAGTTCACCCATCTCGTCGGCCAACGTGGGTTGGTAGCCCACCGCCGACGGCATGCGACCGAGCAGCGTCGAAACCTCGGAACCGGCCTGCACGAAACGGAAGATGTTGTCCACGAAGAGCAACACGTCCTGGTTCTTCACGTCGCGGAAGTACTCGGCCATGGTGAGCGCGGCCAACGCCACGCGCAGACGCACCCCCGGCGGTTCGTCCATCTGGCCGTAGACCAGCGCCGTCTTTTCAATAACGCCCGACTCGCGCATTTCGAGCAAAAGGTCGGTGCCCTCACGCGTACGCTCGCCCACGCCGGCGAAGACCGACACGCCGTCGTGTTGCTCGGCGACGCGACGGATCATCTCCATGATGAGGACGGTCTTACCCACGCCGGCACCACCGAAGAGGCCGATCTTGCCACCCTGAACGTAGGGCGCGAGGAGGTCGATGACCTTGATACCGGTTTCGAACATCGTGGCGCGCGGCTCGAGCTGGTCGAAGGCCGGGGCGCTGCGGTGAATCTCCCAGTGGTCCTCGACCGGTCCGATGTTGTCGGTGTCGAGGGACTGGCCAATGACGTTAAAGACGTGACCCAACACCGCGTCGCCGACCGGTACCGAGATACCGCGGCCGCTTTGGCGCACCACGGCGCCGCGCACGAGGCCGTCGGTGGGCTTCATGCACACGCAGCGCACGCGGCCCTCACCGATCTGCTGGGCGACTTCGGCGACGACGGTGATGGTCTCACCGTCGAGTTCGATGTCCATCTCCACGGCGTGGTTAATCTCCGGCAGGCTCTGCGGCGGAAACTCGACGTCCACCACGGGACCGGCGATCGCGACGACGCGACCGGTCTCGAGGCTGGTCTTCTCAGGGGCGATGGTCATTTCATTCTCACTTTCCCGAGCGGAGCGCTTCGGCGCCGCTCACGATTTCCATAATTTCGGTGGTGATCGAGTCCTGACGGGCTCGGTTCATCACGCGGGTCAAGGTCTGGCCGAGCTCGTCGGCGTTGTCCGTCGCGGCCGCCATGGCGCGCTGTTGACTGGTGTGAAAGGCCGCGGCGCCCTCTAAGAGTGCCGAGAAGATCTCGCTCTCGAGCGCGCGCGGGGCGAGGTAGGCGAGCAGCTGCTCGACCTCGGGTTCGAATTCGGTGTAGCCCTTGAGCGTGGCGGACGCCTCGACGACGGGCATCTCGGGCACCGTGAGGGGCAACAGTTGCGTCGTGTCGACAAACTGCGAGGACGACGAGGCGAAGCGCGTCGAGACCAGCATGACCTGTTGGGCCTCGCCGTCAACGTAGGGCGCGACGACTTTGGCGGCGACCAGGCGTGCGTCGGCGAAGGTCGGTCGGTCGGCGAAGCCCACGAAACTCTCTTCCACCTCAACGCCGCGAAAGCGGAAGTAGCTCGGCGCCTTCTTACCCACGGTAAAGAGACGAACCTGCGTCCCTTGCGCGCGAAGCGAACGAATGAGTCGCTCGGTCGCGCGCAGCGTCGAGGAGTTGTACGCACCCGACAGACCGCGGTCGCCCGCAATCACGACAACGACGCACGTGTCCACGCGTTCGGGTACCGCGAGTAACTTTGCCGCCCCCGCCGGGTCGCCCAGGGCGGCCTCGACGATGACGCGACGCATGCCGTCGCGGTACGGGCGATTCGCGACGATGCGCGCCTGGGACTTAGGGATCTGCGAGGCCGCGATGAGTTCCATAGCCTTGGTGATCTTGCGCGTCGCTTGCACCGACTTGATGCGACGTCGTAGTACTCGTTCCTGTCCGCCAGCCATGGTTCCTCCTCTCCTCGTTCGTAATTAGTTACTGGACGCGAAACCGTCGACGAAGGAGCGCAGCGCGGCGTCCAACGCGTCGGTGTCGGGCAAGGTGCCCTGGTCGCGAATCTGCGCCAGGAATTCGGGGTGCGCCGCGCGGAAGTTGATCAGCAGTTCCGTCTCGAAACGACGCACGTCAGCTACCGGCACCGTGTCGAGCCAACCGCGCGTGCCGGCGTAGACCACGACGACCTGCTCTTCGACCGGCATGGGCGAGTTCAGACCCTGCTTGAGCAGTTCGGTAAGGCGGTAGCCGCGGTCGAGCTGCTGCTGGGAGGTCTTGTCGAGTTCGGAACCAAACGTCGCGAACGACTCGAGGTCGCGGAACTGCGCCAGGTCGATCTTGAGCGAACCGGCCATCGACCTCATTGCCTTAATCTGCGCCGCGCCACCCACGCGTGACACCGAGTTACCGACGTCAATCGCCGGGCGCATACCCGAGTAGAAGAGGTCGGCCTGCAAGAAGACCTGTCCGTCGGTAATGGAGATGACGTTCGTGGGGATGTAGGCCGAGATGTCACCGGCCTTGGTCTCAATGATGGGTAGGGCGGTCAGCGAACCGCCACCCTTCTCGTCGCTCAACTTGGCGGCGCGCTCCAAGAGACGGCTGTGCAGGTAGAAGACGTCGCCGGGGTAGGCCTCGCGGCCCGGTGGGCGACGCAGCAACAACGAGATCTGGCGGTAGGCCTCGGCCTGCTTCGAGAGGTCGTCGTAGACCACGAGCGCGTGCTGGCCGTTGTCCATCCACTCCTGGCCAATCGCGCAACCGGCGTAGGGCGCCAGGAACTTAAAGGGCGCGGGGTCACCGGCCGAGGCCACGACGACGACGGTGTACTCCATCGCGCCAAAGTCCTCAAGGGTCTTCACGGTCTGGGCCACCGAGGAGTTCTTCTGACCGACGGCGACGTAGATGCACTTCACGCCGGCGCCCTTTTGGTTCAAGATCGTGTCAATGGCGACGGTCGTCTTACCGGTCTTACGGTCGCCGATGATCAGCTCGCGCTGACCACGGCCAATCGGGGTCATCGCGTCGATGGCCTTAATACCGGTTTGGAGGGGCTCACCGACGGGTTGACGACCAGTGATACCGGGCGCCTGAATCTCCATACGACGAATCGTCGGATTGGCCAGGGGGCCCTTGCCGTCAATGGGCTCACCGAGCGCGTTGACCACGCGTCCCAAGAGTGCGTCACCCACCGGCATGGAGAGAATGCGACCGGTCGCGCGAACGACCTGCTCTTCTTCAATGCCGTCGACCGACCCCAGCACCACCGCGCCGATGGTCTCTTCGTCGAGGTTCATCGCGAGTCCCACCGTGCCGTCTTCGAACTCCAAGAGTTCGTTGACTTTGGCCGAGGGCAGGCCCGAGACGCGCGCGATACCGTCGCCTACTTCGACGACGCGTCCAACCTGCTCGGCAGCGATGGAGGGGTTGAAGTCAGAGACGTGCTTGCGCAGCGCTTCGGTAATTTCACTGGCGCTAATCGTGAGCTCGGTCATCACAGGTTCCTTTTGTTAGTCGTTTCGAGTTAATGCGGATTCGTAGAAGTGCGAGGAGTTCACGCTCTCGCGCAGCGCGCCCAGTCGGCCGCGGGTCGTCGCGTCTAGGCGAAGATCACCGATTTCCACCAAGACGCCACCCAGGAGACGGGCGTCTTGATCGACCTGGAGCTCCACCGATTTTCCGGTGAGCGCGGTCAGCGAGGTCACGAGTTGTTCGCGCGACGTGGCGTCGAGCTCGCGCGCACTGTGCACACGCGCCACGCGCCAGTCACGAGCCGCCGCGACGTAGTTGACGAGCGCGTCGAGGGTACCGACGACGTCGCGCGGCCGCCCACCCTCAATCACGAAGAGGGCCAGTTGGAGCGTCGTCGCGTTGACCCGAGAGCCCAGGAGACCCTCGGTCGTCCCACGCCGTACCGCTAAGGGCGCGTCACGGTCGAGCAGTAGGCGACGCAGATCGTCGTTACCCTGCACGGTGCGGGCCCACGTGTTGAGTTCATTTTCGACGTCGGCGAATTTCGTCACGTCGAGGTCTTCGAGGAGTGCGTCGGCGTAGCCGTTCACCCGGCGTCGCGCCTCGAGCAAACTCAAGTTGGCAAAGACCCCCGTACCTTCTTCACGGGCCAGTCGCGCGAAGTGCGCGAGCGCCCCGAGTGTCGTGACGACCTCGGGCGCGGGCACGTGCTGCGCGGCGTAGGTCACCACGCGCGACGTGGTGGCGCGCACCTTGTCCGCGAGGAGGTCCGACAGAATCAGCGCTCGCGTCACGCCGTTGATCGACGTGTCGCTGAGGAAAGCGCGCAGCTCGGGCGTCGACAAGATGGTGCGTTCCAGCGCGGCGAGCTCGGCGCCGACGGCCTCGAGGGCCGTCGCGTCGAGCGCGACAAACTGGGCGTACGCGTAACCTTCGAGCTGGGCCAACATGACTAGCGGTCCGTACCCTTCGCCGCCTCGGCCCGCAGGGCGTTAACCGCTTCGCGGACTAAGTCCTCGTGCGCGCTCTGGTCAACCTCGCGACCCACAATCTTGGTCACCAGGTCAAAGACAATCTCGCCGACACGCGCCGACGCTTCGTCGATGGCCTGCTGACGAGCGCCCGCGACCTCGGCCTGGGCGTTACTCAAAATGCGGTCGTACTCGACCTGCGCGCGCCCCCCGGCTTCCGCCTTCAACTGGTCCGAGGTCGCCTGCGCGTTCTCGACAATTTGGCGTGCCTGGTCGCGCGCCTCCGCGAGTAGTCGAGCGCGCTCGTCACCGGCTGACGCCGCTTCCGCGCGGGCCGCGTCGGCCGACTCGAGGGCTTGACGGATCTTCGCCTGACGACCTTCCATAGCCTTGTTGAGGGGCGGCAGGATGTACTTCGTCACGAGGAACAAAATCACCAACACGACCAACAGTTCCACGACGAACGTGCCGTTGGGAATGAGGAAGACCGACGTCGCAATCATCTCGAGAGACCTACTTTCTGACTAAGAGTTCGCCGGACCACGGGGCCCGGCGAGGAACTACTGCGCCTTGAAGACGTAGACGAAGACGACCATGAACAACAGGTTGATGAAGTACATGGCCTCCACCAGACCGACGGTCAAGAAGAAGTACTGACGCGCCTTGTTCTCGATCTCGGGCTGACGGGCAATCGCCGCGATGGTCTGGCTACCGGCCAAGCCGTCACCAATCGCCGCACCGATGGCGCCACCACCGAGGGCGAGACCGCCACCGACGAGGGCACCGGCGATGCGTACGGCGCTCGCCACTGAGTCTGTTGTTGCCATTTTCTATTCCTCCTGGGTTGGATTTAGTGAGAGGTCTCGACGAGCTCGTGGTGGTGATGCTCTTCGGCGCCTTCGTGACTCGTCGCGAAGGCGAAGTAGAGAATCGTGAGCAGCATGAAAATGTAGGCCTGGATCGCGCCGATGACGAGATCGAAGGGCTTCCAGAGAATCTCGCCAAAGGGAATGACGAAGATGGGTAGCAGCGTCGTCATGACCGCAATCATGAGTCCGCCCGAGAAGAGGTTGCCGAAGAGACGAAAGGTCAGCGTGATGGGCTTGGTGATCTCTTCGATGATGTTGATCGGCGCCAGTGCGGTGTAAGGCTGCTTGTAGTGCTGGAAGTAGCCGCCCACGCCGCGCGCGCGAAATGATTCGACGTGCACCCACAAGATGACGACGATGGCCATGGCGAAGGGCAGGTTTACGTCACTGGTCGGCGCCGGCAAGATTTCGGCCGACACGCCCGGGTGCATGGCCGAGGGGATAAAGCCAATCCAGTTGCAGATCAAAATGAAGAGGAATAGCGTCACGCCAATGGGTACGAAGCGACGACCCTTGGGTCCCATCGCCGAGGTCGCGAGTTCCTCAACCTGCTCGACGAGCACTTCCCAAAAGAGTTGCAACTTGCCGGGTACGCCGTCGGTGACGCGCGCGCGCATGCCAAA
>JANWIR010000054.1 GCA_025449805.1 Acidimicrobiales bacterium
CGTTGTTGAACGAAGTGTGGGGGAGCGCGTACGTTGACGAAACTGGTTACCTACGCGTGCATATGACGCATATTCGCAGAAAGCTTGAGCCCGAACCGGCTCGTCCCCGGTACTTTCGCACCGAACCGGGCATCGGGTATCGCTTTCACGGATTAATTCACGATGATGGGCGCGACGGTGCGTGATTGGCGGCCATGCTGAGCAAGAATGACGTCTGCTAGAGTTGTTCACACCCAACGCGGGGTGGAGCAGTCTGGTAGCTCGTCGGGCTCATAACCCGAAGGTCGCAAGTTCAAATCTTGCCCCCGCCACCACTTTCGAAGGCCCAGGCACCGCCTGGGCCTTCGTGCTCTTTGGCATGAAATAGTCGGGTAAGAAGCTGACGAAGTGGATTTCGAGGTCAGCCGGCCGAGAACCCGGCGTCGGCAACGCGTCGTGCCTCGATCGACGACGGTTCGCCACGGCGCTCCAATCCCGAGCAAGGACGCGTCGAGAGGACGATGAGTAAACAATTTCCTCGGTACGCGTGCGCATTTTGACCTCGTCGCCACCACGGCCATCGTCGACAGTTACGGGGCGTTTCGCCCACGGCGTCGACGTGAAGGGACCGCGTGCGGTACCGTCATCCGGGGAGAGAAAGTGACCTCCCGCGAATACCGAAAGAGGCAACGCCACATGAGCCTTTACCAAGTCGTCAATCCCGCCACCGGCGAGACCGTGAAGGAGTATCCGACCGCGACTGACGCGGCTATCGCCGACGTCCTAGCCCAGGTCCACGAGGGCTACCAGTCATGGCGCACCACCGCAATGGCCGAGCGTGCGCAGGTGCTGCACCGGGTCGCGGACCTTTACCGCGACCGAGCCGACGAACTGGCGGCCATCATCACGCGTGAAATGGGTAAGACCACGGCCGAAGCACTCGGCGAGATTGAGTTTGTCGTTGACATCTATCGCTACTACGCCGACCACGGTCCGGCACTCTTATCCGACGCGCCCCTCCCGTCGAACACCGGTGGCAACGCGTGGGTACGAAAGTCCCCCGTCGGCGCCATTCTCGGCATCATGCCCTGGAACTACCCCTACTACCAGGTGGCGCGCTTCGCGGCCCCCAACGTCATGATCGGCAACACCATGGTGCTGAAGCACGCTCCCCAGTGTCCCGAGTCGGCGCTGGCGATGGAACAACTCTTCCGCGACGCGGGTCTGCCGGCCAACGTCTATATCAACGTCTTTGCCTCCAACGAGCAAGTGGCTGACATGATCGCGGACCCTCGCGTCTGCGGCGTCTCCGTCACCGGAAGTGAGCGCGCGGGTTCCGCGGTCGCGGCCCTCGCGGGTCAAAATTTGAAGAAGGTGGTCCTCGAGCTCGGCGGCTCAGACCCGTTCATTGTGCTCGACACCGACGACCTCGACAAGGTGGTCAACGAGGCGGTCGCCGCGCGTATGGAGAACGGTGGTCAGGCCTGCAACGCCGCCAAGCGCTTTATCGTTGCCGACCCCATTTACGACGCCTTCGTTGATCGCTTCAGCGCGGCGATGGCGTCGTGCGTCACCGGCGACCCGACGGACCCCAACACCACGTATGGACCCCTCTCGTCCGACCAGGCCGTACGTAATCTGCAAGCGCAGGTTGACGACGCGATCGCAAAGGGCGCGACCGTGCGGACCGGCGGACGCCGTGTCGAGCGGCCCGGCGCATTCTTCGAACCGAGCGTGTTGACTGACGTCGTTCCAGAAATGCGCGCCTTTCGCGAAGAGCTCTTCGGTCCAGTCGCGGTCGTCTATCGCGTGAAGAGCGTCGACGAGGCCGTGGCCCTCGCCAACGACACGCCCTACGGACTTGGCGCCTGCGTCTACAGCAAAGACGAAAAGTTGGCGCTCGACGTAGCCAACCGCCTCGACACCGGCATGGTGTGGATCAACGCACCCGAAGGCGGTGGGGCCGAACTACCCTTCGGCGGTACGAAGCGTTCGGGCGTTGGTCGCGAACTCGGCCCCTACGGTATCGAGGAGTTCGTGAACAAGAAATTGATCCACGCACCGAGCGTCAGCGAGGGTTAGTCACCCGCGCGTGGCGGGTGACTCGCGGGTCGCCACTAGCCCCGTCGTCGTGGTAGTTGCTGGCGACATTCGTCGCCCCGGTTCTCGCGGCAATTCGTGGTAAATCCAGTGATCGCCTTCCGTGACGGTCGGTGGCGCCCGACTTGGTCATACATTGTCCTTGATGACGTTTCGAGCTCCACCGTCGTTTGAGATTACCGGTACCTAGGTGTCGCGATTGAGGCTTCTTTTGGTGGTGCCGGCCGTGCTCGCTCTGGCCGCGCTCGCGGCGTCGCCCGCCTTCGCGGCGACGAGCGCGACGCCACCGAGCGCGCCGCGCCACGTGTCGGTGAGTGCGAGCGTCAATTCGGTCATTGTGAATTTTGAGGCGCCAACCTCGAACGGCGGTTCGCGAATCATTGGCTACGACGTGAAAGAGTACGGTCGGAACTCGGTCATTCGACGCTGCGGTACGACGCGTTGCACCATTCGGGGCCTATCGCACAATCTGGGCTATCGCTTTCAGGTTGCCGCCATCAACGAATTCGGCCGAGGCGCGTACTCAGCGCCGTCGAATGTTGCCACGCCCGTTGCGCCCGTCGTAGCGAGCGCAACCATCACGTTCGACGCTAACGGCGGTGTCGGAACGATGGCGAGTGAACCCGCACCGCACAACACGAGTGTCGCCCTCACGCAGAACGTTTTCACCTACGCGGGCCATTCGTTCAGCGCCTGGAATACCGCGCCGGACGGCAGCGGTACCAGTTTTACGGACGGTCAACTCGTGAAATTTGGTAGCAGTGCCACCCTCTACGCGCAGTGGACGGTGGTGGCGCCCCCGACCACGGTGACCGTCACGTTTGACGCTAACGGCGGTACGGGCGCGATGAGCCCTGAGACCGAGAACGTGAACGTTGTGGCGGCACTTAGTACGAATAGCTTCACGCGAACGGGGTACACCTTCAGTGGATGGAACACCGCGCCGGACGGCAGTAGTAGAAGTTTTACGGACGCGCAACTCGTGCAGTTCGTGACCAATGCCACCCTGTACGCGCAGTGGGTCGCTGCTCCCGTTACGGGCCCCTTCGTCGGTCACGTGTCGTCGAATTGGTCCGGCTACGTTCTGCCGACCACCACGTCCAATACCTTGTCGTCCGGCGAATGGACGGTGCCACGACTTAACTGCGCCGCTACGCCCAACGGGAATTCAGCAACGTGGGTCGGCATGGGTGGCGTCTCACGGTCCGACGGCACGTCGGCGGGATCACTGTTGCAATCGGGCACCGAGGAGGACTGCGTGAATGGCGCGCAAGTCAATTCTGGATGGTTCGAGCTGGTGCCCAGCAACCCCAATCACGAACAGACATTCTCGAATTTTCCGGTAAGCCCGGGCGACACGATTCAGGCCATTGTTGGTTACCGCAACGGTCAGTGGACCACGGATCTGGAGAATCTCAACACGGGTCTCTCCGCCATCATGGTCATTGGTAATTCGTGGGGCGTCTATTCGACGGCGACGGGTGCGTCCGTGGGCGGGATTCAAGGAGACGCCAGTACTTTGACGTACGCCGGCGCCTATTCGGTGGAGTGGATTCAAGAAGTTGTGACCAACGCCAACACCGATGCTCTCTTCACACTGCCCCACTACGGGAGTGTGACATTTTTCAACCTGCAAACGAGCCTGCAGGCGTGGACGCTCGGCACTAGTGATGCCTACGAAATCACCGACAGTAACGGCGCGGCCATCTCCGTGCCCGGTTCAATCGTCAACGACGGCTTCACCGTCAACTACACCGGACCTTGAGAGTCGTCGGGACTGCCGCGACCGTTCATGTCGTCACGCGTAACGCCGTCGTCGCGCAAAAGAACCGACGCGGCTGAAGTGCCAACGGGAAGGTCCCGCCCTACCTCACGGCGACGAGTGCGTCAGGGACTGTTGGGCGTCGATATCCGACGTCGGTCAATTTGGCGATGTTGCGCGTTGGGCTGCTGACAACTCGGGCAGATATTGCGCATCGACGGCGACGACGCGGGTGAACCCGCCAGGTAGAAGTAGTGCCACGATCCACCCTGGGAGTCCTCGACTTCGCGGACCTCAAACGTCTCGCGCCACACGTACTTGCACCGCGTACACGAGAACTCGTACTGCTCCAAGTATTGATCATTCTGCATCACGCTTTACGCTACCGGACGTCCGTCGACACCGCACGGGCGCCTCGTCGGTCATGCTCGTCGTCGAACGGTTGGATCAACGAGGTGGTGGCCGATTCATGCACGATGTGGTGCGTTCGTCGAGGACCCGTACGTGTTTTGGTTCATCCCGATCGCACCGATGATGAGCCACGATTCGCGGGCCAACGGCGATCGCCTTGGCGTCGACGGGCGAACGACGCGGTGGGCGACTAGTGAGATTCTCGTCGCCAGTTAATGAATGGGAGTGCGCAGACGATGGCGAGGAGAAGCGCTTGGCCAATAATTGACCACAGGGAACCAAAGGCATTGTGCACGACCGCGCCGAAACGCTGATCGGCAACGGTCGCGGCACTGACGTAGAGCGAATAGCTAACGACGCGCCCCAGCGAGAAGGCCAACGTCAAGGGGAGAAGCGGCGTTTCCAGGAACCCCGCGGCGAGGAATAGTTGCGCCGAGGGCAGCGGCGACAGCACGAATATTCCAAAGAGTGCGAGTGTCCGGGCGCGTCGACGCTCCAACGCGCGACGCGCGTACTCCAAATTGTCACCAAGGCGCGTCGGCATACGTTTCTTGAAATGCCGAGCACCACGGGCCAGGAGATAGCGACCAGTAGTCGCACCGATGACCCCGAGCGTCACGAGCGCGAAGGCGTCAAGGTGCCAGCGAAGTCGAGCGAATACCAAGATTGCCCACGTCGGCGGTCCAAAAGCTGGCAAGAGATTCACGCCGAAGACCGTCAGCGCTATGAGGAGGTACTTCACGACGACTGGACCATTGGCCCAGTCTGACGTGAACGGGGGTGGCCAAGGTTCTGGGGCGGCAGATATTCGACCTCGTGGCCCAGTGGTGATTAAAGGTCGTGCTGAGCCATTCGGTGGTTCGACCGAGCGGGGAACCGCGCCAGATTGCAGCTTCTCGTCGCGTTAGTGGCGAAGGAGATGGTCGGCGCATTGCGTCGTCCTAGGTCGTGGCGCAACGTCGAGGGGGGTCGGTCTTATCGCACTGCCTTCGTCCTCTCGGGGTGATCGCCGTCGTGCGCTCTCGGCGAAAGACGGACTCGTGAAGCCAACCAGCAATCTTGACGAATCATGTCACCCGTGAGCCACGCGCCGACGAATTTCATTCGCCCGAGAGCGTGTGCCGTGCGGTAAGACTGCAACTATGGAACAGCGCGTGAGCCTCGTGACGTTAGGTGTTGCCGATCTTGCGAAGGCGCGGAATTTTTATGAGGCACTCGGTTGGCGCGGCGCTCAACAACCCGACGCGGAGGTCTGCTTTTTTCAAACTGGCGGCATGGTCTTTGGATTGTGGAGCGCCCTCGGCGGACACGGCGCACCCGGCGTCGAGCTCGCCTACAACGTTCGCTCCCCACAGGAAGTCGCGGAAGTCCTCGATGAAGCGCGCCGCGCGGGAGGGACGGTACTGCGCCCGTCGGCGCTCGCGTTCTGGGGCGGAACGTCGGGAGCCTTTGCTGATCTCGATGGGTACGTCTGGGAAGTCGCCCATAACCCCGGTTGGACGCTGAACGATGACGGAACAATCGTCATTGGGGAAATGCCGTAGCGCCGGCCCTTGTCGTACCGGTGACGTCGCGCGTCACGTGGCGCCTTTGGCGCATGAGTTCAACTCACGTAGTGTCGCGGCTGCCTTATGGGACCGCTTGCGCCCAGGGACGTCGAGGTTTAGCGTACGAGTGCGCCGTGAAGCGCGGGAAGAGGAGTCACTATGACGACCTTGGTTGACCGACCAAAGACCGCCCTGTTGGTCATCGACGTCCAGCAGGGCGTTGTGGCGCAGGCTCACGAACGAGACGCCGTGGTCGCCAACATTGCCCGTCTCGTGACGAAGGCGCGCGACGAATCGATTCCGGTGATTTGGGTCCAGCACTCGGACGCAGGGCTCGAGCAGGGAAGTGATGATTGGCGCATCGTTGATGAGCTGGACCCGACGCCCGACGAACCGCTCGTGCATAAAAGTTACGGTGACGCCTTTGAGGACACGAATCTTGCTTCGGTCCTCGAAGAGTTGGCGGTGGGTCACCTCGTGGTAGCGGGTGCCCAGACGGACATGTGTATTCGTTCCACACTGCACGGCGCGATTACGAGGGGCTACGACGCGTTGCTGGTCAGTGACGCGCATACGACCGAAGACCTCACGGAGTGGGGAGCGCCCCCGCCCAAGGACGTGATCGCCCACACCAACGTGTACTGGAGTGGCCATCGTGCGCCGGGGCGACAGGGTGGCACCGTAACGACGGCCCAACTTGATTTCGAGCGGGCCTTCGCTTCGGACTGACCACACCCGCCAGCCACTTCAATGGGTTTGACCCTCGTGCGCTCGCTGCGCATGAACCGCGCGTCAACGCCCGACACGCCGACGAAGTGGGTGCGCGAGTCTGCGAGAATGCAGTGTGCGCGAGACCGATCCGGCAACGTGGCGACGCCGTGCGTTTGCTCTCGAGTGGACCACGTTGCTCTGGAACGTGGTGGGGGTCGCCGTCCTTGTGGTACTGGCGTGGCGCGCCCGTTCGGTGGCCCTAACCGGATTTGGACTCGACAGCTTCGTCGAGATCGGCGCGTCGCTGGTCGTGCTTTGGGACCTCGCACAACGCGAGAATCGGCGACGCGTGCGAGCCCTACACCTCGTCAGCCGCGCGTTCCTGCTCATCGCGTTGTACCTCTTGGTGCAAGGCGTCGTCGCGCTCGTGACGCGCCATCACGCCGCCCACAGTCGCGCGGGCATCGCGTGGACCGCCGCAACGGCGATCGTGATGTTTTCCCTCGCGGCCGGTAAGGCGACCGTGGGGCGGATGCTCGATAACGCGACGGTGATCGCCGAAGGGCGGGTCACATTCGTCGACGGCGTTCTCGCGGCGTCGGTTTTGATGGGTCTGGCACTCAACGCGATCTTCAACTGGTGGTGGGCTGACCCGATTGCCGGATTCGTGGTCATGATCTACGCGGTTCGAGAGTTCGTGCACGTACGTCGTGAGGTGCGCGCCGCGTGAGTCTGACCATTTTTGGTCTCGTGGTCGTCACCTTCATGGTGGTGATGTACGCACTCGAGCGGCGGGGGCGGATCTTCATCGCACTGTTCGCGTTGGGGTGCCTGCTCTCCGGTCTTTACGGGGTCCTGGCGGGTGCTTGGCCCTTTGGCGTGGCCGAAGGTGTCTGGGCCGTCGTGGCCTGGCGGCGCTACCGCGACGCAGGGGGCCGCGACTAAGCCCAGGATTGCGGGCCCGATCTTTTGTGAAATACGTCGGGGTGGCGCACCTAAATGAAATTGAGTTTCGCTATAGGCTTCATCCGATGGGTGGGACTCTCGGGCTCAGTGACGACGAACGGACCGACGCACCCTCGGGGGATCCGTCGCGCAAAGTTGTCGTTTGTTTCGATCACGTCACCAAAATCTTCGACGAGGCTCCGGCGGTCGACGACCTGAACCTCGAGATCTACGAGGGCGAGTTTTTTAGTCTGTTAGGACCGTCTGGTTGCGGCAAGACGACGTCGTTACGAATGCTCGGCGGCTTCGAAGAGCCCACGAGCGGCCGCCTGCTCCTCGGGGGCGAGGACGTCACCTTTCAAGCGCCGTATCGACGTGACGTGAACACCGTCTTCCAGTCGTACGCCCTCTTTCCCCACCTCGACGTCTTCGAGAACGTCGCCTTTGGCCTGCGCCGTCAGAAGATCAATAAGGCGCAGATTAAGTCCAAAGTCAGCGAGATGCTCGAGATTGTGGACCTGCCGAACTTCGAGCGCCGTCGACCGTCGCAGTTATCGGGCGGACAACAACAGCGGGTCGCGTTGGCGCGCGCGCTGGTGAACGAGCCGACGTTGCTGCTCCTCGACGAACCCATGTCCGCCCTCGACGCCAAGTTGCGCCGCCAGATGCAAGTCGAACTGAAGCGCATCCAAGCGCGGGTCGGCATCACCTTTCTTTACGTCACGCACGACCAGGAAGAAGCGATGACCATGAGCGATCGCCTGGCGGTGATGCGCCACGGCAAGATTGAAGGCATCGGATCACCGAAGGATGTCTACGACTCACCCTCGACGGAGTTCGTCGCCACGTTCTTAGGGGCCTCGAACCTCCTCGCCGGCAGCGTCACGGGTACCGAAGGGGATTGCTCGCTGGTGCGCCTGAGCGACGGTACGACGTTGCGGGTACCGACGGCGCGTACCCCCAAGGGCGTCACGTCGGTCAAGGTCGGTGTGCGCCCCGAAAAGATCAGTCTCGTCGAATCGGGCCTCGGGGCCTCGAACCTGACGAACGTTCTGACCGGGCAGGTACGGGTCTCGACCTTTACGGGTGTGGGTAATCAATACCTGGTCGCCACCCCCGCAGGCGTTGAGGTCACGGTCTACGCGCAGAATATCGGCCACGGCGTCGCGCCGCGCAGCGGTGACCAGGTCACGTTGACCTGGCCCGTGGAGCACACCTTCGCGGTGGTGCCGATGAGCGGCGCGGAGTTGGAAGAGCAAGTAGATGAGGGAGAACTATGACCGAACGTGACAATTCTGAGGGCGTCCTGGACCCGTCGTTTTGGCGAGGGCTGACCCAGCCACGCGTGACCCGCCGCCAGGCGTTGGGACTCGCGGGGACCGGCGTCGCGTCGGCGATGTTCCTCGGCGCGGACGCGGGCTTGGCCGGCGCGGCGCTACCCAACGCGAAGGTCGGCACGAAGTCGTGGTGGGCCAAACAAAAGTTGCACCACCAGCTCAACTTCGCGAACTGGCCGTACTACATCGACGTTTTGAAGGGGCACCACCCCTCGCTCGATTACTTCACGAAGACGACGCACATCAAGGTCAACTACTCCGAGGTGATTCAAGATAACCCGTCCTTCTACCAAAAGATTCGTCCGTCGCTCGCGGCCGGGCAATCCACTGGCTACGACATCGTGGTGATGACGAACAACAGCGTGCAGCTCTCGTACCTGATTCAACTCGGTTGGCTGACGCCGCTTGATCGCTCCAAGATGACGAACTTCAATAAGTACGCGGGTCCACTGATCAAGAACCCCTCGTGGGATCCCGGCAACAAGTACACGATGGCCTGGCAGTCGGGCTGGACCGCCGTGGGTTACAACGCCAAGATGGTGAAGAACCCCGGTACCTCCATTGAGATTCTCTTCGACAAGAGGTACAAGGGCAAGGTCGGTATGTTCAACGACCCGATCGAACTCGGTCACGCCGGACTGCTCGCGGTCGGCGTGGAACCGGCGACCTCGACCGAGCGCGATTGGGCCAAGGCCGCGAAGAAGCTGCAACTCCAAAAGAGTGACGGCATCGTCGCGGCCTACTACGACCAGAGTTACATCCAGCACCTGAAGAACGGTGACATTGCGGTGTCGATGTGCTTTTCGGGTGACATCTTCCAAGCCGACTTGAACTCGAAGTACAAGAACCTGACGTTGCTACTGCCTCACGAGGGTGCGATGCTGTGGACCGACAACATGGCCATTCCGCTCTACGCGCAGAATCCCTTGGACGCAATGACGGCGATGGACTACTTCTACAGTCCCCTCACCCAGTCAGTGGTGGAGTATTACGACGACTACATCTGCCCGGTGCCGAGCACCAAGCAGCAGCTCGTGCACCCCACCGGGTGGAACAAAGCCGCGCTCGCCGCGTTGAAGCCCGAAATTGGACTGCCGACGACGGTGACGGCCAACTCCTCGACCGTCTTTCCGACGCCCGCGCGCGTCGCGGCGTCGAAGAGTTACTACACCTTCAAGAGTCAAGCGGAGATCGATGCGTGGAACGGTCTGTTTCTGCCCATTATCCAGGGGGCGTAAAACCCCCTCGCTTTAGGGGTCTCTGGGCGAAGCGACTCGCCCCGTACCTGTTGAGCCTCCCGGCGGGGCTGTGGCTTGCGCTGCTCTTTTTGGTGCCGCTGTTTTTGATGCTGTCCGAGACACTGAAGAGTTGTAGCCCCGCGTCGGGCGCGTGCACCATGACGTGGAACTGGGGTGAGCTGCCGCACACGGTGAATCTCTACCGCGCGCAGTTCGTCACGAGTTTGCTGTTCGCACTGTTCGCGACGGTGATCGATCTGGTCATCTCGTTTCCCATTGCCTACTGGATTGCGTTCTACGGGGGGCGGCGCAAGAACTTCTTCTTGATCATGCTCCTGGTGCCGTTCTTCGTCTCGTTCGTGATTCGCACCTTGGTGTGGGAGTTCATTTTGTCGGACAACGGCTTCTTGTTCTCGTTCCTGCACCGCAGTCACCTCGTCCCCTCGGGCTTTCACGTGCTCGGGACCAGCGTGGCGGTAGTCGCGGGGCTCGCCTATAACTACCTGCCCTTCACGGCGTTGCCGCTCTACGTGGCTATTGAACGGATCGATCACCGAGTCCTCGACGCGGCGCACGACCTCTACGCCAATCGTCGAGTCGCCTTCACGAAGGTGATCTTGCCACTCACCATCCCGGGCATCTTTGCCGCCTTCCTCTTAACGTTCATCCCGGCCTTCGGTGACTACATCAACCAAGAGATTCTGGGTGGCACCTCGAACACGATGATCGGCACGGTCATCCAGAACTCCTTCTTGGTGAACGCCGACTACCCAGCCGGATCATCACTGTCGGTCGTGCTGCTCGCGATCTCCTTGATCGGCATTTTCGCCTACGCGCGGGTGCTTGGTTCGCGAACGATTGAGGAGTACCTGTGAGCACGGAACTGCGCGACGTTCCAGGCGCGCGCGCGTCGGCCAAGGCCCGACGGGTCCGCAGCCGCCTGGGACGATTCGCGCTCCCGACCTACTCGTGGCTCGTCATTGTGTACTTGGTCTTTCCGATCGCCGTCATGGTCGTCTACTCGTTCAACAAAGTCACGACGGGACTGCAGAACGTCAGCTTTTCGTGGAACGGCTTTACGACGTTGTGGTATCAGCAGTGGAGCAGTGTTCCCGGACTCACCAGCGCCTTCTGGTTATCCGTTCGACTGGCCATTGTCTCGACGCTGGTCGCGACGGTGCTCGGGACGTTGCTCGCGGTCGCGCTGGTGCGCTACTCGCGCACGAAGTTTCGCGGTAAGGGTGCCGTCGAGCAGGTGCTCTTTCTCAACATCGCGGCACCCGAAATCGTCATGGGCGCGTCGCTGCTGGCGCTCTTTGTTACCTACAACATCGCGCGCGGATTTCTCACGTTGGTACTGGCGCACGTTATGTTCTCGATTGCCTACGTCACCGTGACGGTACGCGCGCGATTGGCGGGCTTCGAGCGCGCGCTGGAAGAGGCTGCCTACGACCTGGGCGCCAACGCCTTTACGACCTTTCGACTGGTCACCTTTCCCTTGATCTTGCCCGGCGTTTTGGCCGGTGCGCTCATGGCCTTCGCGCTTTCCATTGATGACTTCGTGACGTCGAACTTCGTGTCGGGCTCGTCGGTACCGTTCCCCGTTTGGGTCTACGGCGCCACCCGCGTGGGCACGCCGCCGCAGGTCTTCGTCTTTGGCACCGCCATCTTCGCCGTCGGCATTGGTATGGCGATCATGAGCATCGTCCTCGGGCGAAAGAAGTAGTGCCCGAGTCCCGGCGATCGTCTCGCCGGGACTCGAGGGTGGTTAGATGACGTCGCGTGGATCGTCGCGGCGGTAGTGCGCGAAGCCAAGCACGGTCAAGATCAGCATCAAGATGGCGGCGACGAACGCCCCAATGGCGCTCCACATGGCAATCTGACCAAAGGTCCAAAAGGCGTAGGCGTTCAGTAACAGCCCGCGCAGTGTCTCACCGCGAAAGAGTGTCTGGACCTCACCCGAC
>JANWIR010000055.1 GCA_025449805.1 Acidimicrobiales bacterium
ATGTACGAAGGCCTCCCGGACTCGGGTGGGCGCGATCGCTGGTGGCGCATCATTGAGGAGTACAAGATCACCATGCTCTACACCGCGCCGACCACGATTCGAACACTCATGAAGTGGGGTCACGAGCTGCCCCAGTCCCGCGACCTCTCGAGCCTTCGCCTCATTGGCTCGGTGGGTGAGCCCATCAATCCCGAAGCGTGGATGTGGTACCGCGAGTACATCGGGGGCAATCGATGCCCGATTGTTGACACGTGGTGGCAGACCGAAACGGGCGCGATCATGATCTCGCCCCTGCCCGGCGTCACGGCGACCAAGCCCGGGGCTGCGATGCGTCCACTTCCCGGCATCAGCGTCGATGTCGTGGATAACGACGGCAAGTCGGTTGGTAACGGTGAAGGTGGCTACCTCGTCATTACCCAGCCCTGGCCCTCCATGACGCGCGGCATCTGGGGTGACCCCGAGCGCTTCAAGGAGACCTACTGGTCACGCTTTCCGGGCGTCTACTTCGCGGGCGACGGCGCGAAACGCGACGAAGACGGCGACCTGTGGCTCCTTGGACGCATCGACGACGTGATGAATATTTCGGGTCACCGGCTCTCGACGACCGAGGTGGAGCACGCGCTAGTGGGACACCCCGCCGTGGCCGAAGCGGCCGTCGTCGGGGCCAGCGACGAGACGACGGGACAGGCCATTGTGGCCTTCGTCACGTTAAAGCTCTCAGCCGACGATGCCGAAAAAGATCACAGTGGCGTCGTCGAGGAGTTGCGCGCGCACGTGGCGAAGGTGATCAGTCCTATCGCGAAGCCTCGTCAAATCATCTTGACGCCTGATCTCCCCAAGACCCGTTCGGGCAAGATCATGCGGCGACTCCTTCGCGACGTCGCGGAGCACCGTTCGTTGGGCGACGTGACAACTTTGATGGACCCCACCGTGGTCAACATGATTGCGGGTCTGATGGACGTCCACCAAAACGACAACGACTAGGAGTCGAATCCCAGTCCAAAGGCGTCCAAGAGTTTGAGCCACAGGTTGCGACGGCCATTTCGCTCGTCGGCCCGACGAATCGACCACTGGGTGACGCGAATAAAAAACCACTTGAATGGCTCTGGCGGGAAGGGTAGCGGCCGACGTCGCACCATCGCGAGTCGCGTGGCCTCGCTGTCGACGTCATCGAGCAGATCAAGCATTACCGAGGCGCCGAAGCGCGTCGAGGCCACACCGAGACCCGTAAAGCCCAGGACGTACGCGACCTTCCCGCCAAAGGCGCGGTCCCAAAAGGGTGAAAAACGCGTACACGTGTCAATGGCGCCACCCCAGGCGTGAGTGAATTTAATGCCCTGAAGTTGCGGAAAGGTCTTCAAAAAGTGGCTGGCCAACGTGGCGTAGGTCTGCGCGTTGAACTCGTACTCGCGCTTGGCCTTGCCGCGAAACGTGTAGACGGCGTCGTAGCCGCCCCAGAGGATCGAGTTGTCGTTCGTCAATCGGTAGTAGTGAAATTGGTTGCCCGCGTCAGCGATACCCTCGCGACCGCGCCACCCAATACTGGCCATCTGTTCGTCGGTCAACGGCTCTGTCACTAGGACGTAGTCAAAGACGGGAACGACGTACTTTCGTGCCTTGCGCACCAGTGGGGCAAAGACGTTGGTCGCCAACGCCACTCGCGCGGCGGTCACCGCGCCGTAGGGCGTGTGGACGCGAACCGCGTCGTCGACGTCCTCGAGCCATTCCACTTTTGAGTTTTCGTAAATCCGCACGCCGAGTGACAAGCAAGCTCGCTCGAGTCCCCACACCAAGCGAGCCGGGTCCACGAGAGCCGTACCGTCGTGATCGAAGAGCGCACCTTCGTAAGAGGGGGAGTGGACGCGTGCTTGCACCTCCTCGCGCGAGAGAACCTCCACGTGGTCACCCATCTCATTGCGTAAGCGCGCCTCCTCAGCCATCGCCGAGAATTGCCACGGCGCGACCGCGACGCGCAGTTCGCCGACCCGCTCCCAGTCGCACTCAATGCCGTAACGCCGCACGGTTGCTTCAATCGCGTCGAGGTTCTCACGGCCGAGTCGCTCAATGGTGCGCATCTCGCTGCGAAACCGACGCATGCCGTTATTGAAACCGTGCGTCAGCGACGCGCTACAAAAGCCGCCATTGCGACCCGAAGCTCCCGCGCCAGTCTCAAATTGTTCAATGACGACGACTTCACGCAGCGGATCGCGTTCCTTGGCGAGGAGGGCCGTCCACAGTCCGGTGTAGCCAGCACCAATGACGCACAGGTCGGCGCCGATATCACCGATGAGCGCCGGGTGCGAACTTGGTTCGAGCGGATCCGAGTCGAGCCACCACAGTTCCGGCTGGACTTCGGCGAGGTGGCGCAAGACGAAGGGGTCCTTCTTCTCCATAGCCTTCCAACCAACGGCTGGAATCACCCTCTCTGGTTACTTGGCCGAACTCGAGGCGGGGCCTCAAGTGGGTCGCGCGATGCGACGCGAACAGACCCAGTCTACCGACCTGCCTCCAGGGCGCTAGGTAGCCTTCAGAGCGTGCCCGACCTTTCCTCCGCTCGCTTTGTCGCCTTTGACCTCGAAACCACGGGAATCGACCCGTTCGTTGACCGTCCCGTGTCGTACGGATTCGTCGAGCGCCGGGGCGGCGAAGGCTTTCTCGAAATCGGTGGCTACGTCAACCCGGGTGTCGAGATTCCCGCCGGTGCCGCCCGCGTTCACGGCATCACCAACCAGATGGTCGCGGACGCGCCCGGTCTTTTGGAGGCCACCACCGTTATTAGTGAGGTCATCCTCGACACGTGGGCGAACGGTGGCGTCGTCGTTGGCATGAACGTCGCCTACGACCTAACGATGCTCAACAGCCTGCGGGTCGCGCAAGGTCTCGCGTCGTTGGTACCCGCGGGACCGGTGCTCGATGTCTTAATCGCCGACCGACACTTCGACCGCTGGCGCAAGGGATCTCGACGCCTCGGTGACCTCTGTACCCATTACGGGGTCACGCTCGACGATGCACACGCTGCGGTGGACGACGCCCGAGCGTCTCTTCTGGTCCTCGAAGAGCAGGTTCGCCGTTATCCCGATTTTGAACGTCTGGAGATTGCGCACTGCAGCGCCAGCATGAGCGCTTGGTACCGGGAGTGGCTCTCGAGCTTTTCTGCGTACCTGGAGAAAAAGGGGGAGGCCCCCATTGGGCCAGGCCGTTACGCCTGGCCCGTGCACGAGGATGACCAACCCTCGATAAATGGTCGGGCTGGGGAGATTTGAACTCCCGATCTCTCGGCCCCCAGCCGAGCGCTCTAGACCAAACTAAGCCACAGCCCGTGGATGGAAAATCTTAGCCGCCGCAACTCAGGTCGCCGAACGATGCGTGCCGTGATTCTGGGCGGGATTGGTGAGCCACGCCCGCGCTTCACACAAGTAGGCCACGGTCTCTCCCGTCGCTTTCGCCGCGAGAGCGTCGAGTATGCGCTCATCGAGCGCTCGCAAGATTTTATCTACCGCCATAACTAATCCTTTCCTAGCGTTTTATCCACCGGCCGCCGCGGTGAGAATCTCGACCGTGGCTCCGTCGTTTACCGTCGCCGTCTCCCACGTCGAACGTGTCACGATCTCGCCGTTGATCGCCACCGCCACGCCTCGTGGCGTGACGCGCAATTCAGTGAGTAACGCGGACACACTCATTGGTGGTAATTCGCGACGCTCGCCGTTGACGGTAATCATGACAGTTGCGACACGAACGAATAGATCGCCGACGACGCCAGGGGTGCCATGGTGACGCCGTGTCGATAGTGGCCCGACGCCCAAATCCACCGACCATCGTCGAGCAGTTCGATGAAGGGATCCAGGTCGGTCGACACGGGCCGAAGTCCGTAGCGCGTCTCGAGGTACTCAGCCCCGTCAAGTCCGGGCACGATCTCGAGTGCGTCGCGCATGAGCCGCGCGAGCTCGCCGAACTCCACGCGCGCTTCGGGACGCTCCTCGGCCGTCGCGCCAATGACGCAGTAGGCGTCGGGACGACTGACGAGATAGAAAGAGCGCCCACGTACGTACGCGCGAAGCGTCGGTTGACGAGAACGATCGAGTCCGGTGAGTCGAGTCGTGATGCCGCGGATCGGTCGCACGACGTGGCGCCCCTTCGCGCCCTCGGGCAGGGGCTGCGCCCCTGTCGTTAACACGCCGTAATCAGCGTGAATTTTGATGGAATCGCCAATCGCCACGACGCCATCAGTACTGCTTTCAACGCGCCGCACGGTCTCCGGCACGACGTCAACGCCGAGTTGTTGATTGGCCGACAAAAGTGTGGCCACGGCGTCATCGGGATCAATCCAGCCGTCGCCGTCAAAGAGATAGCCCTCAACGACGCGTGGCGAAACTTCCGCGAAGAGTTCGGGTTCGTCCTCGCGTCGCACGACACGCACCTCGACGTTGGCCTCGCGCGCAACGTGGGCGAACTGCGCGGCGAGTGCGCGGTCACTCGCGTCCCAGCCAACCAACAAGGTGCCACGGAGCGTGATGGTCGGTCCGCGACCAACGAGCTCAGCAAGTTCGTCGCTGAGCGTCTGCCACTCGGCCACGGCTCGGCGTTGTTGATTGAGATTCTCCTCTTCGCCCGGCAGTAGCTCGGCACTCGGCGCAAGCATTCCGGCCGCGGCCCACGTCGCGCCTCGCGCGGGGGAGGGATCCACCAGGGTTACGCGCCAAGCGGCGCGCGCGAAACGATAGGCGGTGGCGAGTCCGATGATGCCACCACCAACCACCACGACGTGTCGGGGTTCACTCACGCGTCCAGCGTAGGCCCCGAAACATTGTGGATGAGTTTCGGTATAGTGGTCGGTGGGTCAACGTTGCCCCGAAAGCAACGACATGACGAAAACTCTTTACGACCCCTCTTTTGAGCACGACGCTTGCGGCGTTGGCATGATTGCGGACCTCACCGGTCGGCCATCATTCGCCACGATTGGTGACGCCCTGACTATCCTCGAAAACCTTGAACACCGGGGTGCCGTGGGTGCTGACGTGGACAGTGGCGACGGCGCCGGCGTCTTAATTCAGATACCCGACGCCTTTTTCCGCGAGGTTCTCGACGTCGAGTTGCCCAAACCTGGTTCATACGGGGTGGGTCAGTGGATGCTTCCGAGCGATGAGCCGCTCGACGAACAACAGCGCGCCCTTGAGGCGATCTTTACTGAACTTGGTCTCACCACGCTGACGTGGCGCCAGGTACCGGTCGACTCGACCATTCTCGGTCCCACCTCGAAGGCCTCCGAACCCCTGATGTACCAACAGATTGTCGTTGTGGATGAACCCGGCGCCGACCTCGAGGCGCGACTCTTCTGCGCTCGAAAGTTGGTCGAGCACGGCGGACGAGCCTACGCCGCGTCGTGCTCCTCAAAGGTCCTCATCTATAAGGGGATGTTGTCCTCACCCCAACTCCGTCAGTACTACGACGATCTGCGCGACGAACGACTGAGCTCCGCTATCGCGGTGGTCCACAGCCGATTCTCGACCAACGTGCTGCCTCGCTGGGACCTCGCTCAGCCGTTTCGCTACATCGCGCATAACGGTGAAATCAACACGGTGCGCGGCAACCGAAACTGGATGGTGGCCCGCGAAACGACGTTGTCGAGCGAGCATCTACCCATCGATCCGGTCAAGCTCGCGCCAATTGTGACGCCGAACATGAGTGACTCCGCGAGCTTTGACGAAGTCGTTGAACTCTTGGTCCAAGGTGGGCGGTCACTGCCACACGCCGTGTTGATGATGATTCCCGAGGCGTGGGAGCGTTCCACGTTTATGAGCACGAAGCGCCGTGATTTCTACCGGTACCACGCGGGACTCATGGAGCCTTGGGACGGACCGGCATCGGTGACCTTCTGTGACGGCAACGTCGTGGGCGCGGTGCTGGACCGCAACGGCCTTCGTCCAGCTCGATACTGGGTCACCAAAGACCAGCGCGTCATCTTCGCGAGTGAAGTCGGCGTGCTGCCGGTCGACCCCGCCAATATCGAGCGCAAGGGTCGCCTCCAACCCGGTCGGGTTTTCTTGGTGGATCTCTCGCTCGGACGCGTGGTCGATGATGACGAACTCAAAGACGACCTCGCCAGCCGTCAGCCCTACGGCGAATGGCTCAACGAAGAGCAGATTTCACTCGACGCTATTGAGACGCCGTCAATCCTCACTCCGAGCCACGCAACCGTGATTCGACGCCAAAAGAGTTTTGGCTTCAGCGAGGAAGATCTTCGGCTCATCATCCGTCACATGGCGCAAGTTGGCGAAGAGCCGATTGGCTCGATGGGCTCCGACACCGCACTCGCGACGCTGTCACGCCTTCCCCGGTCGATCTTTGACTACTTCACCCAACTCTTCGCGCAAGTGACGAACCCCCCGCTCGACGCGATTCGCGAAGAACTCGTTACCTCGACGCGCGTCACCATTGGGGGCGAGGGCAACCTCCTCAGCGAATCGCCACTGCACTGCCGTCAGGTGGTCCTGCCTTCACCCATTCTCAGCGTCGAGGAACTTGCCAAACTGCGCTGGATTGAGGAACAGACCGGACTGGCGGGTTTTCGCGCGGTGCAAGTTGACGCCCTCTTTCCCGCGCACGGACCGGGCACCGCCGCGCAGCGAATGGCGGCGGCAATCGAAGAAATCGGCGATCGCGTTGTCGCCGAAGTCCGTGGCGGCGCCAATATCGTCATCTTGTCCGATCGCAGTTCGCTCGCCGCTCAGGCCGCGGTGCCGAGCCTTCTCGTAACCTCGTCGGTGCATCATCGCCTCGTTCAGGAACACTTGCGCACGAGCGCGGCGCTCATCGTCGAGGCCGGTGACGTGCGCGAGGTGCACCACGCCGCGCTGTTGTTGGGCTTTGGCGCGTCAGCCGTGTGTCCGTACATGGCGTACGAGTCCATCGACGCACTGGTCGAAGCGGGGGAATTGAGCGAGCTCGACGCCTTTGCGGCGCGCTACCAGTACGGGAAGTCCCTCAA
>JANWIR010000056.1 GCA_025449805.1 Acidimicrobiales bacterium
CGAGGGGATCGCCGGCGTACTCCCAGATCACCGTGCGCAGTTTGTCCACTTCGTGAAAGCACAGTCCGTTGTCGATGGCCCAACAGCGCGTGCCGTCAAAGAGCACGTGGCCGCCCTTGCGATCGGCGTTGTTCGCCACCACGTCAAAGGCGGCGAGCGTGGCGAACCAGGGCGACAGCTCCGGGCGTTCGCGCAACGTGAAGTAGTGATCGACCAAGTTGTCGTCGACCCACCACTGCAGCGAACCCGGGCCGAAGGGACCGTCGTCGCGCGCGACCGTTGTGGGCACCAGGTCGGTGCCGAGTGCGAGGTCGAGTTCGTAGGCGGCGACCTCACGTCGCCACAGTCCGTCGGGAAAGTCCCACAGCGGACGCTCGCCGGCCTCGGCCTTGTAGCAGGCCCGGGCGCTGACGTCGTCGAGTGTAACGGTCACGAGGAGTGCCTGATTGGACGAGGCGGCGACTCGGCCTTCCACCTCGATGACGCCCTCGCGCAACAAGGTGGCCCGCGCGTCACGCTCCATCTATCGCAAGGGCGCGCGGTGACCGTTGGTGCGCGGGCAGTCGTGGCCGCGCGCGTCGAGGGGTCCGCCACACAGCGGGCAGGGAGGTCGACCGGCTTCGACGAGTCGGGTAATCGCGATGGCGAGCGCCCCGGCCCACTCCTTCGTGAGCGACAGCGCGAGGTTGTCCTCTTCATCAATGGCGTCAAAGCTGACGTCGATGACGTGGCGCTGAGCGTCGAGCGCCACGCTCACCTCACCGGCGACGAAGTCGACCTCGTACTCGCTCTCGAGGCTGAGGTCCTCGGGCAGGTGACCAGGACGTCCGAGGTCGGGCAGGACCTGACTCACCCATTCGGCCAACGCGGCCAGTTGCGCCTTCTCGCACTTCACGATGACCAGGCGACGACCTTCGCGGACCTGGAGCAAGAAGACGCGCGCGCCCACTTCGCCGAGGGCGCCGACCATCACGCGATCGGGGTTGGCAAAGACGTAGTTCACGACGCCACCAGTTCTTGCAGTGAGCCGGTGTTGTTCACGCTCAAGACGATGGGCGCGTGCGCGCCGAGCACCAGCGTCGACACCGAGCAGGTTGAGACGACGGTGCGCTGAAAGAGGTCGAGGGGCACCCCTTGGGCGTAGGTGACGGCGGCCTTAATCGGGTCGGCGTGGCTGACGACGACGACGCGCTCGCCCGGGTGCGCCTGGGCCAGTCGTTCGAGCGTGCGCCACATGCGTAGCTGCATCTCGACGAAGGACTCGCCGTCGGGAAAGCGAAACGTACTCGGCGCGTGTTGAACCGCGCGCCACTCGGGCTTCGTGCGCAGGGCGCTGAGCCGCTTACCGGTCCACTGGCCAAAGTCGCACTCGAGCAGTCCACGCTCGACGCGCGCGCGAAGTCCGAGCGCCTTCGCGATCGGCGCGGCCGTCTCGCGGGTGCGCTCGAGTGGTGAGACGTAGAGCACGCTGGGCGCGGGCGAGAGTTCGCGCAGCCGCGCCGCGACCGCGTTGGCCTGCGCGACGCCCTTGGTGGCGAGGTGCAGGCCCGGCGCGCGTCCGGGCAGGACCTTGCCGGTGGTCGCGGTGGCGCCGTGGCGAACCAGGAAGAACGTGGTTGACGTGGTCGCCACGCGCCTACCCGTTAACGACGGGCAGGCGCCGAGGACCGGGCGTCGCGTCCGCGGGCCAGCGCTTGCGCGAGACCTGGGCCAGCCGGTGCAGCAGCGCGACCGCGCCGGGGTCGTCGTCGCCCGGACGGGTCTCGATCACGCCCGCCTCGACCATGGACGAAAGGAGTGAGCGGCCGAGGTCGGTGCGCGCGATGACGAGTGTCCAGTCGCCGAAGGCGCCGATGCCCCCCGTCGAGAGGTCCGCGTGTTCCGCCGCGAAGTCCGGGCAGTGCGTGCAGCCCTCGCGGGTGTAGGCGTGCGCTTCCTTTAAGGGAATCTCGTGGAAGGCGCCGTCCTCGGTCCAGATCTGAAAGACACCCTTGATGTTCATCTTGACGATGTTCTCGCGCTTCAGCCCGTAGCGCGCTTCGAAGAGCTCTTCAAAGATCGCGTCGTCGAAGGTCTTCGAGCAGAGCAGTCCGATCGTGAGGCTCAGACGTCGCGCAACCTTGCCGGCCTTGCGGGCCTGCATCGCGCCCGGCGCGGAGGCCATACAGCCCATGCCCACCACGGCAATGCGCTCGGCGCCGCCGGCGACGGCCTCGTCGTAGGCCAGCAGATTCGCGCTGTAGGTGTAGCGCGACTTCGCGGTCGCCAGCACGTCGTCACGACTTCGCGCGACCGCGGGCTTGGCGCGCCACGTGGAGCCATCACCCTCGAGGGCGCTCACGAGCGCCGCGTCGATGAGATCGTTTTCGAGCGCGTAGATCAAGAGCGCCGACACGAAGCCGCCGTCTTGGCCGTTGTCGACGAGGCTCGGGTCACTCGCGCGCGCGAGCAGGACGTCGCCGACGCCGTAGACCTCTTCCTCGGTGCGCTCGCGCTCAAAGCGCAACACGTCAATCTCGGACTCCCAGTTGCGAAAGCGCGGACAGGCGCGGGTGCACATCGTGCAGCCCTTTTGTCCGTGCGTGCAGTCCGCGGCACCGCCGTCGATGTCGAGGTGAAAGGGCTTGTAGACGCCGCCGTCGGCGTTGTAGTCGAGCACGGGGTGCGGACAGACCACCACGCAGGCGGCACAGCCGGTGCACAGTCCCGAGGTCACGACCTCTTGAAAAAGTTCTCGCCAGTGCGGTTTCTCGATTGCCACCTCTTAACCCTAGTAACTGCGTTCGCGCGACGTTCGACGGTACCGTGGTCGCGTGCCCGAGATCCTCGAAGTCGAGTCCTATCGACGTCTGGCCGATCGCGTCGTCGGCGCGACGATCACGAGGGGTTGGAGTGACGCCTACGCGGCGAAGAAACTGACGTCGCCGGCGGCGTGGTCACGCGCCGTCAAGGGTTTAGTCATCACGGCCACGTCGCGCCGCGGCAAGTTGCTGCTGCTCGAGACCACGGGTCCGACTCTCGGGATGCGCTTTGGCATGACCGGCGTACTGCTGGTCGACGGCGACGCGGGCATTGACGGACTGTTCTACGGACCGCACACCTACAACGAAAAGTGGATTCGCGCGGGGCTGACGTTGGGTGACGGACGACGTCTGTTGCTGCACGATCCGCGCCGACTCGCGCGCGTCGAGGTCGCGCCGTCACTCGACGACCTCGGACCCGACGCGTTAACGCTCACGCGCGCGCAGTTCGACGAAATCGTCAACGTCACGCGCGGTGAGGGTCCGGCCATAAAGGCGCGACTCCTTGATCAGTCGGTAGTGGCGGGCGTCGGGAACCTGCTCGGTGACGAGATGCTCTTTCGCGCGGGCGTTGATCCACGAACGCCCACCGCGCGTCTCGACGCGGCGCAGCGTCAACGGCTCTTTCGCGCCTTCAACCAGACGCTACGCACGTTGGCGCGACGCGGTGGCTCGCACCTCGGCGACCACATGGAGGGTCGTTTCCCCGGAGGGCACTGCCCCAAGGACGGGGCGGCCATGCTCAGTGCCACCATTGGCGGACGCACGACGTACTGGTGTTCGGCCCACCAGCACTGAGGTCCCGCGGGGGTTCGGCGCGGTCGGTAAGAATGGCGGACGTGCAATCCTTCGTTCAGAACTACGGCTACTTCGCGCTTATCGTCCTATCCATTGTGGAGTCGGCGATGGCACCGATTCCCTCCGAGGTGACTTTCGGGTTCGCGGGGGCGCTCTGTACGAGCGCGGTACTTGGTCACGCGCAGTTCTCGGTGTGGGCCGTCATCGTGATTGGCACGCTGGGTTCGCTGGTCGGTTCGATCATTGCCTACGAGATTGGACGCACGCTCGGTCGCACCATTGTCGATCGTTGGGGCAAGTGGATCTTGCTGACCCACGGGGACCTCGACGCGGCCGAACGCTGGTTCGCGAAGTACGGGGCCATTTCGGTGTTGGTTGGACGCGTCTTACCCGTCGTGCGCAGCGCGATCTCGGTACCCGCGGGCATCGCCGAGATGAAGCGTGGGCCGTTCATGATCCTCACCACCATCGGCTCGTTGGCGTGGGTCTCCCTGCTGACCGGACTCGGCTACGCCGCCGGGGCGAACTGGCCGCGCGTGAGCCACGACTTTCACGTCTTTCAAACGCCGATGATCATCATCTTGGCCGTCTTGATTTTGGCGTTCTTCTGGCACCGCGTGCGCACCGTGCGCCGCTACCACTCGCGCTAACTACAGCGCGGCGAGTACCTTCGCCGCGTGACCGTCGGCGCGCACGTTGTACCACGCTCGTTCGATGACACCCGTCGCGGAGATCAGAAACGTCGATCGAATGACGCCCTGCACTTTCTTGCCGTAGAGCATCTTTTCGCCGAAGGCGCCGTAGGCCGTCATCACCTTTTTCGTGGGGTCACTGAGCAAAGTCACGTTGAGGCCGTACTTCTGACGAAAGGCGTCGTGGCTCGCCGCGTCATCGGGCGAAACCCCCAGCACGCTCACACCGAGGTCGGCGAACGCGCGCAGCGTGTCGTTGAACTGACAGGCCTCCTTGGTGCAGCCGGGCGTGTCGTCGGCGGGGTAGAAGTAAAGCACCACGCGCTGGCCGCGGTAGTCACGCAGGGCGACGCGTTCTCCCGCGTGGTCGCTCAACGTGAAGGCGGGGGCCTTCGAACCGGCTTCGAGTCGCGCCATGATGCTCCTTGGTCGTCGTGATGGCTTGCTTCCCGTAGACTAGGGGGGAACCCGTAGAGGGTTCGGGCCCACCACGTTCGATGACGGTTACGGGTCCGACCGAGAAGAGATCGTCCGTTTCCGTGAGTAGTGAATCCTTAGAGACCCCCCTGTCCGATTCCGACAGGTACGCCACCAACAAGACGTTCGTCGAACTCGGCGTCGCCCCCGAACTGTGCGCCGCGCTCGCGAGCCAGGGCATTACGACCGCCTTTCCTATTCAGGCGATGACGATTCACGACGCGCTCGCCGGTCGTGACGTCTGCGGTAAGGCCAAGACGGGCTCGGGTAAGACCCTGGGCTTTGGTCTGCCGATGCTGCAACGCGTCGCTGAGACCAAGTCGCCTGACCTCGTCGACGGTCAACCGGTGCGACCCCGCGGCCTGGTCTTGCTGCCGACGCGCGAACTTGCGGTGCAGGTCTTTGAGGTCTTGGCCCCGTTAGGTAAGGCGCTCGGCGTCCACGTCGCCGCGGTCTACGGCGGGGCGGACATAGAGCGTCAGATCAAGGCGCTGCGCAAGGGCGGCGACGTGATCATCGCCACACCAGGTCGACTGATCGATCTCGGTGACCGCGGTGAGGTCAACGTGGAGCTCTTGGAGGTCCTGGTGCTCGACGAAGCCGACCGCATGGCCGACATGGGCTTCATGCCCCAAGTCGAGTGGGTGCTGCGACGCATTAACGAGCGCCCCCACCAGACCCTCTTATTCTCCGCCACGCTCGACGGCGCGATTGACCGTCTGGTCAAGCGCTACCTGAGCGACCCGGTGTTTCACGAGGTCATAAGCGACACCCAGACGGTCGCGCGCATGGTGCACCACTTCTTACAGGTCCATCAGATGGACCGCATCAAGGTCGCCGCGACGATCTGCAACGCGAACGACAAGACGATTATTTTTTGTCGCACCAAGCGTGGCGCGGACCGACTCGTGGAACAGCTGCAAAAAGAGGGCGTCGACGCCGCGGCAATTCACGGCGACCTGCGCCAGAGTCAACGTGAAAAGGCTCTGGCCGACTTCGCGGCCGAAAAACTGCCGGTCCTCGTCGCGACCGACGTGGCGGCGCGTGGTCTGCACATCGACGGCGTTGACTGCGTGATGCACTTTGACCCGCCCGAAGACCAAAAGGCCTACCTGCACCGCTCGGGGCGCACCGCGCGTGCCGGTTCGACTGGTGTCGTGGTGTCGCTCCTGCTCTGGAACCAACTCAACGAGGCGGCCGTCATCATGCGTCGACTCGGTCTCAAACTCCCCGTCGTGGAGGTCTTCTCCAACAACGCGCACCTGCGCGACCTCGCTAACTGGACACCCGCCATGGAGGAGTCGGTCCTGTGAGCAAGAAGGCAACGACGACGGGTCCTTCGCTCTACGAGGCCGACGGATCCATCACCCGCGCCCTCGTGGTGGTCGCGCACCCCGACGACGTCGACTTTGGTTCGGCCGGCACGATCGCGACGTTGACCGCGTCGGGCGTTGAGGTTTCGTACTGTCTGGTCACGTCCGGTGACGCCGGCGGTGACGGGTCGACGTCGACCTACGAAGAACGCGCCGCCGAGCGTGAGCGTGAACAGACCTTGGCCGCGAAGGAAGTCGGCGTCACGGACTTGACGTTCCTGCGCTGGCCCGATGGCCGAGTCGAGATCACGCTCGAACTTCGCCGCGCCATTGCCGCAGTGATTCGACGCGTCAAGCCCGATCTGGTGATTACCCAGAGCCCCGAGCGCAACTACGAGCGAATCTTCGCGAGTCACCCCGACCACCTCGCGGTCGGTGAGGCCACGATGCGCGCGGTCTACCCCGACGCGCGCAATCCGCACGCCTTTCCGGAACTTTTGAACGAAGGACTCGAGCCACACACGGTGGGCGTTGTCTGGTTGGCGGGTGCGTCGCCCACCATGGTCGTTGACATCACCGAGAACTTCGATCGCAAGATGGCCGCGTTGCGTCAACACGTGTCGCAGGTCGGTGAGCGCGAGGGTCTCGAAGAGACGATCCGCACCTGGACGCGTACCACCGCGAAGTTGGCCGGACTCAAAAAGGGTCGTCTGGCCGAGGCCTTTCGCGTCGTCGTCACGAAGTAGCCGCGGCGCGATTTTGTCGCGTTGAACATTGTGAAGCAGATAAGAATTCTTCGCGACGCGTGTGCTCTGGTGGGCACAAGTGCGCACAACGAACCTGTTGGGCTTCGATAAATACGTCGCATTCCTGCTTTGTTACGAATGCAAAACAGTTCATTTTTGTTATTGACGTCGCGACGCGCGTCTTCGCATGATGGAGCAGTCGTCCATTAAGGAGTTCGCTATGAACGTCTTTCGTCTACTACCTCGGTACCTCGCCGCGGGAACGCTCGCCGTGGCGGCGAGCTTCGCGGTGCCCGTCGCGCTCGCGAGTTCCGCGAACGGCGCCACGAGCGCGTCGTCGACGTTGCGAGGCGTCGTCATTGCGCGCAGCGCGTCGCGCCACACGGTTGTGCTGTCCGTGGGTAGGGGTATTCGCACGTTGCGACTCTCGTCGGCCACCGCGGTCAACGCCCTACCGCTCGGCACCAACCTCACGGCCAAGGCATCGTCACTCGCCGACGGCACGTTTCGCGTGTCCACGCTGGCTCGTCGCGGCGTGTCGCGTCACGCCCACGTGCGCGCGACAATCGTAAGTACGCGTGCGCACCACTTGACGAGGGCGTCGGGGGGCGGGGGCGTTCGGGTGACGTCGACGTCGCGTCTGCACGCGCACGATACGGCGCCCAACGGTACGAACCCCGGCGACGTGGTGGACGTCGCGGTGTCGATCTCCGACACCGGACTGGACGCCACGTCGCTCCAGCAGGTCGGTACGAC